>NZ_JBNHIN010000003.1:132976-147530 GCF_050054615.1 Streptomyces sp. YGL11-2 | reverse complement strand
CCCCCCCCCGCCGACGAGCTGGAGCAGTGCTTCGCGGAGCCGGAGACCGGGCCGCTCACCCAGCGGCTGGGCCATGCGCTGGACCGCTACCTGGCGTTCGTCGACCAGCACGACGCCGGGTTCAGCGCCCTCCTCCAGGGTGGCAGCGTCGTGGAGACCTCCCGGACGTCCGCGATCGTGGACGAGGTGCGGCGCGCCGCGGCCGCGCAGATCCTGCGGCATGTGGGCGAGCCGGAGCCGGGCCCGCGGCTGCGGATGACCGTCCGGATGTGGATCACCGCCGTGGAGGCCGCCTCGCTGATCTGGCTCGACGAGGACAAGCAGCCGCCGCTCGACGAGTTGCGCGACTGGCTGGTGGACCACTTCGTCGCCCTGCTGACGGCGACCGCGGCCCGCGACCCGCAGACCGCGCGGGTGACGGCGGCGGCGCTGCGGCTGGAGACCGCCCAGGGCCCGGCCGGCGATCTGGCACGCCGCGTCCTGCCTCTCGTCAGCGAGGCCGTACACCTGCTGTGACCTGCGGCTTTATCACACCGGTCGAGGGACGCGCCCGGGCGGGCCACCGCCCCGCCCGGCGCCCCGCGGTGTGACACTGGGTCGGTGCGAAGCGAGAACACCCTGTTTGTCGGCGGGCCCCTGGACGGCCGGGTCCTCCCGGTCCTGGTCGGCCCGACCGGCCAGCCGCCGAAGACGTACGAGATCCCGGTGCCGAACGACGACGGCCGCCCGCCGACGCTGCATGTCTACCGCCGGGTCCCCGGCCGGGTGGGGCGCCTCGGCCTGCCGCGCGGCTGGAAGTACGAGTACGACCCGGAGGGCATCGCCACTGGCGGCCCCAAGTGGCCCTGGACCAAGCGCGGTTGAGCAGAGGCCGAGAACCGGCCGGCGGACCGTCCCCGGGTCCGCCGGCCGGAGTCCGGGCGCGGCGTCAGGCCGTGAGCGAGGCGAGGTAGGCGCCGGTCTTGTCGGGCTCGAAGAAGAAGTTCTCGAAGTCGGACGGGTCGTCGAAGCCGTTGGCGAACCGGTCGGCGACCGGCTGGAGCTGGCCGGCCGCGCCGATGAGGTTCAGCACGTGCTCCGGCGGCGGGCCCAGCATCGCGTTGGTCCACTTGGTGACGTGCTGCGCGGTGTTCCAGTAGCGGTCGAAGGTCTCCTGCATCCAGGCCCCGTCGAACGGCTGCTCACCGCGCTCCACGATGGAGGCGAGGTAGGACGCCGCGCACTTGGCGGCCGAGTTGGAGCCCTGGCCGGTGATCGGGTCGTTGGCGACCACGACGTCCGCGACGCCCAGCACCAGACCGCCGGAGGGCAGCTTGCCGACGGGGTTGCGGACGGTCGGAGCGTAGCGGCCGGCCAGCGTGCCGTTGGCGTCGGTCAGTTCGACCCCGGTGGCGCGGGCGTACTCCCAGGGCAGGAACGTCTCCATCAGCTCCAGGGTCTTCGCCAGGTGCTCGCCGGGGTCCTTGATGCCCTGGAACGCGTCCAGCGGGCCACCGGGGATGCCCTCCCAGAAGAGGATGTCGGCGCGGCCCGAGGTCGTCAGGGTCGGCATGACGAACAGCTCGCCGACGCCGGGGACGAGGTTGCAGCGGACCGCCTCGAACTCGGGGTGCTCGGGGCGCGGTCCCAGGCCGTGGACGTAGGAGACCGCGAGGGCCCGCTGCGGAGCGTCGTACGGCGAACGGGCGGCGTCTCGGCCGAACATGGACACCAGCTCGCCCTTGCCGGCCGAGACCAGCGTCAGGTCGTAGCGGCTCGCGAAGAAGTCCAGGTCGGAGACGGCCGCGCCGTGGATGACCAACTGGCCGCCGCGCTGTGCGAAGGTCTCCATCCAGCCGGCCATCTTGACCCGCTGGTCGACGGACTGGGCGTAGCCGTCGAGCCGGCCGACCCAGTCGATGGCGCGCTGCGAGCCGTCGGGCCCTTCGTGGCTGCCGGGGGCGGCGACCGAGACGCCCAGGCCCTCGATGCGCGGGGCCTGGCTCTCCCAGAAGTTGATCGCCAGATCGCGCTCGTGCTGGAGGGCCGTGTGGAACATGCACTGCGTCGACATGACCCGGCCGGAGCGGATCTCGTCGGCGGTGCGGTTGGACATGAGGGTGACCTCGTAGCCCTGGGACTGGAGACCGAGGGCGAGTTGGAGACCGGACTGGCCGGCTCCGACGATGAGTATCTTCCGCATGGCGGGGCTCTTCTCTGCTACTGCTGTTCGGGGGTGAGGGGTGGCGGGGGTGGGGGGAGGCTAATCGGGCGTGGCCGCCAGCGCGTGGCCGACCAGCGCGAGCAGCGACTCGATCACCGTGGCCCGGCGCCGCGCGTCCATGATCACGACGGGCACCTCGGGCGGTACGGTCAGCGCGTCGCGGACGTCGTCCTCCGCGTACGCGTCGGTCCCCTCGAAGTGGTTGACGGCGACGATGTACGGCAGTTGGCAGCTCTCGAAGTAGTCCAGCGCCGGGAAGCAGTCCTCCAGCCGCCGGGTGTCCGCCATCACTATCGCGCCGATCGCACCGCGCACCAGGTCGTCCCACATGAACCAGAAGCGCTGCTGGCCGGGCGTGCCGAAGAGGTACAGCACCAGGTCTTGGTCGAGAGTGATCCGGCCGAAGTCCATCGCGACCGTGGTGGTGGTCTTGTCCGGGGTCGCGGACAGGTCGTCCGTCTCGGCGCTGGCCTGGGTCATCAGCGCCTCGGTCTGCAGCGGGGTGATCTCCGAGACCGAGCCGACGAAGGTGGTCTTGCCGACGCCGAAGCCGCCCGCCACCACGATCTTGGTGGCGACCGGCGCCCGCGAGCGGTCCGTCTGCCAGCTCTGCAGCCCCGCGTCGGCGGCGGTGGCCGCCTGGTCGGACGCTCCCACGGAACCGGCGGGCGAGTTCGTTCCGGCCGATATCGTGTCAGAGCCTGTGAAGTCCACTCAGCACCCTTTCGAGCAGCGCGCGTTCGGGCCGGCCGGTGCCGTGCCCGGTGCCGTAGACGCGAATCTTTCCCTGGTCGGCGAGGTCGCTGAGCAGGACGCGGACCACACCCAGCGGCATCTTGAGCAGCGCGGAGATCTCCGCGACCGAGCGCATCCGGCGGCACAGCTCGACGATCGCCCGCATTTCGGGCATCACGCGGTCCAGCCAGCCGGCCCCCGACGAGGCGGTGAGCTCGCGGCGCTCCTCGGGGGCGTCCAGCGCGGCCACGAACGTCTCGACGAGCAGCACATGGCCGAACCGCGTCCGGCCTCCGGTGAGCGAGTACGGGCGGACCCGCGCGGGTTTGCGGTCCCCGCCGCGCACCGGGAGTTTGGGCGCCTTGGTCATGCCGATCCCTCGCTCCGCTCGGCCTCGCACGCGCTCGCCGCGCGGCTCTCGACGGCTCGCTCGCTTCGTTCGCTCACTGGACGTTCTCCATCGACTTGCGCAGTTCGGTGCGGAGTTCGGGGGTCAGGACGTGGCCGGCCCGGCCGACGAACAGCGCCATGTGGTAGGCGATGACGCTCATGTCGCAGTCCGGGGCGGCGTGCACCCCGAGCAGCGAACCGTCGCTGATCGCCATGACGAACAGGCTGCCCTCTTCCATCGCGACCATCGTCTGCTTGACGGCCCCGCCGTCCATCAGCTTCGCCGCCCCGGTGGTGAGGCTGCCGAGCCCGGACACGATGGTGGCCAGGTCGGCGCTGGAGCCCTTGGGCCCGTCGCTGTCACCCGGGCGGGCCGGCGGGGCGTCCGCTCTCCCGGGGTCGGAGGACAGCAGCAGCAGGCCGTCGGAGGAGACCACCGCGACCGAGCGGATGCCGGGGACCTCGTCCACCAGGTTGGTCAACAGCCAGTGCAGGTCCCGTGCCTGACTGCTCAGGCCCTGTCCGTGCGCAGTGGGTGCTTGCGCCTTCAATCGCGTGCCTCCTCGACAACGTGGCGTTCTCCCGGGGCCCCCGCTCCGTCGGTGTCCGTCTGTGGGATGGTCTGCTCCGCTGTGCTTTCCGCGATCTCGGCCGCCACATCGCGCCGGCCCTCCCGCGCCCCCTGCTGGAATCCGCCGAGCCGGCGGCGCAGCGCCTCGGCATGGGACGTTCCGGTCCGGCGCGGTGCGGCGGGCGCCTGCTGCTGCGCCACGACCTTGGGTGTGCGCTTGGGCAGCCCGGTCGCGGTGGTCCGGCGCGGTGCCGGAGCCGGTGCCTCCGGGGCCGGAGCCGGTGCCTCCGGGGCCGCCGCGGGCGCCGGGCCGGGCTCCGGACGGCTGTGCCGTTCCGGGCCGATGGCGTAGGGGCCGGGGACCGCGTCCGGGGCGGCCTCGGCCGGGGCGGCGGGCGCCGGGGCGGCGGGCGCCGGGGTGGCGTGACGGCCCTTGCCGGGCGCCCGGGTGCCGTCGGCCGGGGACACGGTGTCCTCGGTGCGGGTGTGCTCGCCGGCGGTGCCGCCGGTGCCCGCGGGCGCGGCCGTGGCGTACGGGCCGGAGGACCGCGGGCCGTACGGGCTCGGTTCGGGCCCCTCGGCGGCGGGCGCGGTCTCCGGGGCGGCGGACGGCACGTCGGCGGCCGGGCGGACCGGCTCCGGCTCGGCCGGGGCGCCGAGCCCGGCCGCGTCGATGGCGCGCTCGGCCGCGGCCACGAACGGGTCCTCGGCGGCGGCCGGTTCGGCGGTTTCCACCGGTGCCGGCCGCGGGGCGTCCTGCGCGGCGGGCCGCGGCGCGTCCTGGGCGGCGGGCTCCTCGGCGGGCGCGGGGCCGCCCTGCGCGGCCGGCGCGGGATCCAGCCGGTTCAGCCGCGTCTGCAGGGTGTTGGAGTTCGCCTCCGCGACCGAGCCCGGCAGGCTCGGCGCGGTCCCGGCGCCGCCCTGTCCGGGCACGACGGTGCCGGGCGCCGGACGGGTGGGCAGGATCGAGCCTGGCAGCACGACGACGGCGGCGATCCCGCCCTGCTCCTGGGCGCGCAGCTGGACCCGTACGCCGTGCCGGGCGGCCAGCCGCACCACCACGTACAGGCCCAGGCCCAGCGCCTCGTCGACGGTCTCGGAGGTCGCGGCGGCCTCGCCCTCCGAGAGTCGCTCGTTGAGCTCCGCCAGCCGGTCGGGGGTCATCCCTATGCCCTCGTCCTGGACCGAGAGCATCAGCTCGCCGCTCTCCAGGAGCCAGCCGGACAGCTCGACATGGGCGTCCGGCGGCGAGAACGCGGTGGCGTTCTCCAGGAGTTCGGCGACCAGGTGGCTGACGTCGTCGGCGGCGAACCCGGCGACCTGCGAGTGCGGCGGCAGTGACCCGATGCGCACCCGCTCGTACCGCTCGATCTCGCTGACCGCGGCGCGCAGCACGTCCAGCAGCGGGACCGGCCCGGGGTGGTTGCCGCCGTGCTGCTCGGCGCCCGCCAGGACCAGCAGGTTCTCGCTGTTGCGGCGCATCCGCGCGGCGAAGTGGTCCAGCTTGAAGAGGGTTTCCAGCCGCTCCGGGTCCTGCTCGCTCTCCTCCAGCGACTCGATGACCCCGAGCTGGCGCTCGACCAGGCCGAGGGTGCGCAGCGCGAGGTTGACGAACCGGCCGTGCACGCCCGTGCGCAGCGCGGCCAGCCGCTCCTGGAGGTCGGCGACCTCCTCCTTGAGGGTCTCCGCCTGCTCCTGGAGCACCTCGCCCTGGGCCACCAGCCGCTGCCGGCCGCCTACCAGCCGCTTGCGCTCGCCCTCCAGTTCGGTGGTGCGCCGGGCCGCCTCGGCGACCTGCGCGTGCAGCGCGTTGACGGAGCGTACGGCGGCGGCGAACTCGTCGTTGCGGCCCGTGTAGTTGACGGGCTCCTCATGCGTGGGGTCCGCGGCCACCCGGCCGGCGCCGAGCCGCAGGGCGGCCAGCGGCTGGGTCATCGTGCGGGCGGCCCAGACGCCGGCGCCGACGGCCAGCAGCAGGCAGGCGCCGGCCAGCGCGATGCGGATCTCCAGCTGGTTCACATCGTCGTCGCGCAGGGTGCCCAGGCGCTGGACGTCGGCGGCGGCCATCGCGGACTGGGTGCCCCGCATCAGCCCGATCCGGGCGGTGAGCGCGGCCTGCACCCGGCTCCGGCTCAGCGCGATGGCGGCGGGGTCCAGATAGGGATGGTCGGTCAGTTGGGTCAGATAGCGCTCGGCGCCGTCGACGTCGGGGCCGTTGACGGTGCGCTGGTAGCGGTCCCGGCCGCCCTGGCTCGCGGCCTGGTTGAAGTCGTCCAGCGCGCCCTGCTCGCGGATGTGGGCGACCTGGGCGGCGGCGGTCAGCCGGGGCTGCGCACCGCCCGCCTTGAGCCCGGCCATCAGCAGCGCGCGGGTGCTGGCGGCCTGGTCGGCGGCCCGGCCGAGGGCGGGCAGCGCGCGGGTGTCGGCGTCCGCGGGGTCGGCCCGGCCGGGCAGCCCGCGGGCGATGTCGTCGCTGATCGCGCCGAGCGCCTGGACGACCTGGCTGTAGGCGTCGTGGACCTGGTCGGCGGTGGCGGACCCGGCGAGCGCCTTCTGGCGGGTCTGCGGCAGCTCCTTGAGGAGCTTGTCGGCGGCCGCGAACGCGGTGGTGGCGCCGGCCGAGCCCTGGGCGTCGGAGCGCAGCTCGCCGATCTGCCGGTCCACTTGGGCGCGCTGGGAGGAGGTGGGGGCCGCGCTGAGGTTGCTGCCGGTGCGCCCGGCGGCCACGTACGCGGTCATCGCGTCGCGCTCGTCGGCGAGGGAGTGCGCCAGGGTGATGGCGTGCGCGTTGAGCTGGGCCAAATCGACCAGTTGCTGGCTGGTGTCGGCGTTGTCGGCGACGGTCGCCAGGCCGGGGGCGCCGGCTCCGAGGACGGCGACGGCGACCACCGCGACGGCTCCCATGAGCCGGTTGCGCACCCGCGCGGGGCGCCGTTCCGTACCGTCCGCGCCACTGCCCGTCGCGCCGGGAGCCGTACCCGGTACCAAGACCGGACCGGCCGGTGAACCCGGCTTCCCTGCGCCGCCCCGAAGCCGCATCTTCCGCACCGCTGCTCGCATTCCTGTCTCGCCTGCCCACGCCGTGCCGGCGTCGCGGACCCGGCTCGCTCCCGTTTCGCGGGGCGGACCTGCGCGAAAACCGCGGCAGCGCACACAATTCCGCGAAGGGGAACAGCCCGGCTGTGCGCGTCGCGACGAACGTCCTGGCCCACCCCATTTGATCCGGGAAATGACCATTCCATCGGCGCCGCGCAGTGGCTCGGCAACACATGCCCGGCCACCTGAACGAGTGAACATCAAACGGAGTTTGACCATCAACTTCCGCGCGGTACCAATTCTGGCCGCAACCTCGCGCAGCCCCCGGACGGGTTTGGAGATGCGTGCCGGTCCTGGAAGGATGCGCGCCCGCAGCCGGACGTTCGGCCCGCCCGACCCGACGGCACCCCGCTGACCTGGCCGTACGCCACCACCGCAGGCAGCGCCCGGCCACAGTCGCGATCCGGCCACCTCCGGCAGACTTTCCGCCATGCGCATCGAACTCGCGACAGAGCCGGGCGATCCCCAACGCCCAAACGAGGACTACGCGTCCGTCGCCCTGCCCGCCTCCGGCCAGGGCGGCGTCCTGATCCTGCTGGACGGCGTGACACCCCCCGAAGGGGACTACGGGTGCGTCCATTCCGTGCCGTGGTTCACCGCGCGACTCGGCGGCGCAATGCTCGAACTGTCGGTTTCACACCGGGATATGACGCTCACTGAGGTGCTCGCCGCGGCCATCTCCAGGACGGCCGAGAATCATCGGGACACCTGTGACCTTTCTCACCCTCGCACTCCGCAGGCAACGGTGGTCGCCGCGCGCTGGTCCGACCGCACCGTCGACCACCTGGTGCTCTCCGATTCCGTCCTGCTTCTGGAGAAGGCGGACGGCTCGGTGCATCCCGTACAGGACACCCGGCTCGGCGAACTCCCGCCCGCGGTCCGCGAACAGCGCGCCGCCGTACGGGCCCTGCCGCGCGGCTCCGCCGAACGCGCCGCCGCGGCCGGCGCCTACGTCCGCGCGGTCGAGGCACTGCGCAACGCCGAGGGCGGCTTCTTCACCGCCGCCGCCGACCCGGCCGTCGCCGCCCGCGCGGTCACCGGCAGCACCCCGCGCGCGCGGCTGCGCTCGCTGACCGCGCTCAGCGACGGCGCGAGCCGCTGGGTCGAGGTCTTCCGGGAGGGCTCCTGGGCGGACTGCGTGGCGCTGGTGGCCACGTCCGGCCCGCAGGCGCTGATCGACCGGGTACGGGCGGCCGAGGCCGCCGACCCGGAGGGCGCCGCACACCCCCGGGGGAAGGCCCGGGACGATGCGGCGGTGGTCCACGTGGCCCCGTGACCGGACCGCGGCCGGGCGGCTCCGGCCACCGCTACCGGCACCGCCCCCGGCCGTCCTCCCCGGGCAGCCCCTCCCCTTCTCTCTCGCGTTCCCCCTCCTGCTCCCCTTGCTCCCCGGGCTCGCCCTCCTGTTCCTGCTCGGCGTTCAGCCGGTGCAGCAGGCGGGCGAGTTCGGCGACCTCGGCGCGGTCCCAGGAGGCCAGCCGGCGGGCATAGCGGGCGCGCCGGGCGGTGCGGACGCGGTCGAAGCGCGCGCGGCCCTCGTCGGTGATCCGCACCAGGACCGCGCGGCCGTCGGCCGGGTCCGGTTCGCGGGCGACCAGCCCGAGCCGCTCCAGGGCGTGCAGCTGGCGGCTTATGGTCGCCTTGCCGACGCCGAAGAAGCCGGCGAGGTCGGTGGCGCGCTGGGATCCGGCGTCGGCGAGCCGGATCAGCAGGCCGTAGGCGGCCGATTCGAGGTCGGGGTGCACCTCGCGGGACATCTCGCCGGACGAGGCGCGGGCGCGGCGGAGGAATACAGCCAACTCGCGCTCCAGGGCCAGGAACACGTGGTCCACGCCCATCGGTTCGCCGTCCGCCGTACCGCCGGCTCCGGTGTTGTGCACGTCAGCGCCCTTTCCCGCGTTTTCCTCTATTTCCAGCAATTCCCGCGTTTCACTGCCTGAAAATTTCTCTTCCGGGCCGCCGAAACCGCAGTTGGGCCAGTATTTCGCAGGATTAGACCAACGGAAGCCCCACGACCCTCTTTTGGCACGGGGGTCTACGCGCGTATCGTCTGATCTGGCATGGCCACACCAATCAGTGGTGCCAGTTCCTCCCCCCTCAAGGTCATTTCTCCGCAACGTCACCGCAGCGAGATCCACCGAGATCCACGGAGGCACGTATGCCCGTGCTCAGATCCGGAACCCCCCACCGCCCCGTGCACTCCCTCGCGACCGCGGCCGGAGCCCTCCTGGCGACCGTCGCCCTGCTCCTCGGCCTGCCCGGTACGGCCGGCGCGGCGGCCGGCCGGCACACCCCCGAACCCGCCCACCCCGACCAGGACTGGGCCGGCTCCCAGGTCGCCCGGCACGAGGGCGCCACGACCGGAATCCTGCCGCCGCCCTCGCTCACCGCGTCCGTCGAGGGCGTCGACGTCAGCAGCCACAACGGCAACGTCGCCTGGTCCACCCTCTGGAACAGCGGCGTCCGGTTCGCCTACGTCAAGGCGACCGAGTCCACCAGCTACACCAGCCCGTACTTCGCGCAGCAGTACAACGGCTCCTATCGCGCCGGCATGATCCGCGGCGCCTACCACTTCGCCACTCCCGACACCTCCGGCGGCGCCGCCCAAGCCGCCTACTTCGTCGCCCACGGCGGCGGCTGGTCCAAGGACGGCAGAACGCTGCCCGGCGCCCTGGACATGGAGTACAACCCCTACGGCGCGACCTGCTACGGGCTCAGCCCGACCGGCCTCGTCAACTGGATGAAGGACTGGTTCGCCACCTACAAGGCGCGCACCGGCCGGGACGCCGTGCTCTACACCTCCACCGGCTGGTGGAAGCAGTGCACCGGCAACTCCGCGGCCTTCGGCCGGATCAACCCGCTGTGGGTGCCGCGCTACGGCTCCTCGGTCGGCGAACTCCCGGCCGGCTGGGGCTTCCACACCATCTGGCAGTACACCTCGACCGGCCCGGCGGTCGGTGACCACAACCGCTTCAACGGGTCGATGGACCGCCTCCGGGCGCTGGCCAACGGGTGAGCGCACGGCGGCCGGCCCGTCCCCCGCGAGGGGGGCGGGCCGGCCGCCGCGGGCCGTCACGCCGCGAGCGGGACCCCGGGGTCGGCCCCCTGCGCCGCCGGGGTCAGGGCCAGCTCCAGCACCTGCCGGACATCGGCGACCGGGTGCACCTCCAGCGATGCCAGGATCTCCGCGGGAACATCGTCCAGATCCGGTTCGTTCCGCTTGGGGATGATCACGGTCGTGATGCCCGCCCGGTGCGCCGCCAGCAGCTTCTGCTTGACGCCGCCGATCGGCAGCACCCGCCCGGTGAGCGAGACCTCGCCGGTCATCGCGACGTCCGGCCGCACCTGGCGGCCCGAGAGCAGCGAGGCCAGCGCGGTGGTCATCGTGATGCCCGCGCTGGGGCCGTCCTTGGGGACGGCACCTGCCGGTACGTGCAGATGCACCCCGCGCTCCTTGAGGTCACCGACCGGGAGTTCCAGCTCCGCGCCGTGCGAGCGCAGGAAGGACAGCGCGATGTGCGCCGACTCCTTCATCACGTCGCCCAGCTGGCCGGTCAGTTGCAGCCCCGACGCCCCGGTCTCCGGATCCGCCAGCGACGCCTCCACGTAGAGCACGTCGCCGCCGGCGCCGGTGACCGCGAGGCCGGTGACCACACCGGGCACCGCGGTCCGCCGCTCGGCCGGGTCCTGGGCCGACTCCGGGGTGTGGTGCGGGCGCCCGATCAGCGGGCGCAGCTGCTCCACGCCGACCGTGAACGGCAGCTCCCGCTCGCCCAGTTCGTGCTGGGTCGCCACCTTGCGCAGCAGCCGGGCGACCGACCGCTCCAGATTCCGTACGCCCGCCTCGCGGGTGTACTCGCCCGCCAGCCGGCGCAGCGCCGCGTCCTCCAGGGTCACCTCGCCGGGCTCCAGGCCGGCCCGCTCCAGCTGGCGCGGCAGCAGGTGGTCCCGGGCGATGACGACCTTCTCGTCCTCGGTGTAGCCGTCGAGCCGGACCAGCTCCATCCGGTCCAGCAGCGGCTCCGGGATGGACTCCAGGACGTTGGCGGTGGCCAGGAACACCACGTCGGACAGGTCCAGTTCGACCTCCAGGTAGTGGTCCCGGAAGGTGTGGTTCTGGGCCGGGTCCAGTACCTCCAGGAGGGCGGCGGCCGGGTCGCCCCGGTAGTCCGAGCCCACCTTGTCGATCTCGTCGAGGAGGACCACCGGGTTCATCGAACCGGCCTCCTTGACGGCCCGCACGATCCGGCCGGGGAGCGCGCCGACATACGTCCGCCGGTGGCCGCGGATCTCCGCCTCGTCCCGTACGCCGCCGAGCGCGACCCGGACGAACTTCCGCCCCATGGCCCGCGCGACGGATTCACCGAGCGAGGTCTTGCCGACGCCGGGCGGTCCCACGAGAGCCAGCACCGCGCCGCCCGCCCGTCGCCCACCACCACCCCGGCCCGAATCGCTGCGCGATGCCCCTTTCGATGGGCCCCCGACGAGCCCCAGCCCGCGCTCCGACCGCCGCTTGCGCACCGCCAGATACTCGCTGATCCGCTCCTTGACGTCCACCAGCCCGGAGTGGTCGGCGTCCAGGACCCGCCGGGCACCGGCGATGTCGTAGGCGTCCTCGGTGCGTTCGTTCCACGGCAGTTCCAGGACGGTGTCCAGCCAGGTGCGGATCCAGGAGCCCTCCGGGCTCTGGTCGCTGGCCCGCTCCAGCTTGTCGACCTCCTTCAGGGCGGCCTTGCGGACCTCCTCCGGCAGGTCGGCGGCCTCGACCCGGGCGCGGTAGTCGCCCCCCTCGTCCTCGGGATCGCCGTTCAGCTCGGCCAGTTCCCTGCGGACCGCCTCCAGTTGCCGCCGCAGCAGGAACTCCCGCTGCTGCTTGTCGACGCCCTCCTGGACGTCCTTGGCGATGGACTCGGCCACGTCCTGCTCGGCCAGATGGGAGCGCAGCACCTCGGTGGCGTACTTCAGGCGGGCGACCGGGTCGGTGGTCTCCAGCAGCCGGAGCTTCTGCTCGGTGGTCAGGAACGGCAGGTATCCGGAGTTGTCGGCGAGCGTCGGCACGTCGTCGATGCCGGCGACCCGGTCGACGACCTGCCAGGCCCCGCGCTTGCGGAGCCAGCTGGTGGCCAACGCCTTGTATTCCGTGACCAGTTCGGCGACCGCCCCCGGGAGGGGCTCGGGCGCCTTCTCCTCGACGGGGGTCCCCTCCACCCACAGCGCGGCCCCCGGCCCGGTCGTGCCCGAGCCGATCCGCACCCGGCCCAGGCCGCGGATCAGCGCCCCGGGGTCGCCGTCGGACAGCCGCCCGACCTGCTCGATCCTCCCCAGCGTGCCGATCGCCGCGTACGTCCCGTCGACCCGGGGCACAAGCAGCACCCTCGGCTTGTTACCCGAAGGCCCCGAAGGACCCGAAGACACGGCGGCCTGCGCGGCCTCCACCGCCGCCCGTACGTCGGCGTCGGACAGGTCCAGCGGCACCACCATGCCGGGCAGGACGACCTCGTCATCGAGGGGCAGCACGGGCAGGGTGAGCGATGCGGATGCCGGCGACTCAGCAGTCATGATCTCCCCTTCGGCAAGCAAGTTGAGCTTTATCCACTCAATGCCAGGGCGTCCACGGATGTTCCGGCCACGCGTTCGCTGTGAGCGATCAACGGGGCAACTGGGCGCGGGCACACGCGCGGAGGGCCCGACCGCAGGGAAGTGGGGAGGAAGAAGCAGCGGGGAGAAGAGGACGGGCTACCGGGCTACCAGTGGGCGGGGCGGCGCAGCCCCGGCGGCAGCTTGGTGGCCGCATCGCCACGGGCCGCGTTCACCTGCGCCTGGGTCAGGAAGATGCTGCCCGTCAGATCCGCACCGCGCAGATCGGCATCCCGCAGATCGGCCCCGATCAGGTCGGCGCTGCGCAGATCGGCGCCCTGGAGGTCGGCGGCGATCAGGTAGGCCCCCCGGAGGTTGGCTCCCCGCAGCTGCGCGCCCTTGAGCCGGGCGCCCATCAGGTCGGCCCCCCGCCGCTCCTTCTTGCGGCCCGGGACCTGCGCCCGTACGAGTTCGCTGACCCGCAGCAGCAGGGCGTTGACCTCGCCCCGGTGGGCGGCCACGTCCACGCCGGCCAGTTCCTCGGCGCCGCCGAGCGTCAGCCGCTCGGTCGTCTCCTGTACGGCCCGCAGCTCGCGGTGCACCGGACGGGCCGCCGGCAGCGTCAGCGCCTCGGCCAGGTACCAGAGCAGCTCGTGCAGCTGCCGCATCACGCCGAACGCGGCGAACATCGCCCGGGCGGTCCCCGGCGCCTGCCGCCAGTCCTTCCCCTCGAAGGTGACCTGGGAGACCTTCTGGCCGGCGCCGAAGCACTCGAAGACGGTGCAGCCGGAGAAGCCGCGCGGCCGCAGCTCGGCGTGGATCCCGCAGCGGAAGTCGGTCCCCAGGTTCGGGCAGGGCCGCCCGGCCTCCTTGTCGACCGCGAAGTCCGCCGAGGCCGCGAACGGCAGCGCCACACAGCACAGCCCGAAGCAGCTGCCGCAGTCGGAGAGCAGCGGGAGCCGAGCGGCGTCCGGGGCCTGCGGAGGCGTCGGTTCGCGGTCCTTCGACGGGCGGCGGTCGTGCGACACGGCTCTTCTCTGCTCCTACGGCCGGCGGGCGCGCTCGGTCGTGGCGCCCGCGAAGGGCACCATTCTCCGCCACGACGCGGCGGTCTCCGTAAGGAATTGACGGTCTCCGCGAAGAAGTGGCGGCGCCGGGCGCGCGGGGCGCCTCAGTACGTTCGCGGGGCGCGCAGGGCCGGGTGCCCCAGGTCCCCGAGGAGCGGCGCGGGCCCGGCGCGCTGGTCGCGCCAGCGGCGCAGCAGCGGCCAGGCGGCCACGCCCAGGGCGAGCGAGAGCAGATGGCCCCAGTCGGTCATCGGGTCGACAGAGGTCAGCAGATCGGTGACGCCCATGGAGCCGACGGCGGCGAGCAGGGGCCAGCGCAGCCAGCCGGGCAGCAGGACCGCCAGGGCTCCCGTGCAGGTCATCACGCCGAAGCTGATGCCGTAGTCGAGGCGGTGCAGCGCACTGTCCGGCAGCCGGCCCGCGGCCACGGAGAAGCCGACCGGCATTTCGGTGGCGAGGGTGGCCAGCGCATGCCCGCCGAAGAAGACCGCGGCGGTGCGCGGCCCGCCGATCCGCCGCTCCAGGGCCGTCACCACGACGAGGAAGACCAGGGCGAACGAGGAGCCGAGTCCGCCCGCTATCCACAGGGCGCTGGCGACCAGCACCAGCAGCGGGTCGTGCGCGAGATGGGTCACGTCCGTACTGGAGCCCTGGAGCAGCGAGGCGACCAGGGCGGGGTCGCCGTGGTCGGCGAAGAGCGAGGTGGCGACGAGCAGCAGCGCGTAGCCGAAGGTGAAGGGGGTGCCGGTGGGAGTGGGGAGCAGCCGCCAGGGCCTCAGTCCCGTCCACGGGCGGCGGGCGTCGGCGTCCGGCGCCGCACCGCCGGCGGCGTCCGCGGCCGCCGTGGCCGGCGCCACCGCCGCCACCGCCGCGTCGCCGCGCTGCCGGGGCATGCCCGCGAGGATCACCGGCGCG
>NZ_JBNHIN010000003.1:103110-132864 GCF_050054615.1 Streptomyces sp. YGL11-2 | reverse complement strand
CGGCCCGCGGGCCGACGCCGGGCCCTTCATCGACCGGCGCACCCCCGGCCGTCTCCAGTGTGCTCACTGCCCAAGGCCCCTTTCTCGCGGATTCCCGCGGTTCCGCCGTTCCCGACGGACCCGCCGCTCCACCGCCCTGCACAACGTCCGCGACCACTGTGCCCGCTCAACCCATGAGCCAGCTGTGTACGTGAGATCCGTCACGTCACTCAACCTTTGTGGAGCACACGACGTTGCCCGGAACCCTCCCTCCGCCACCGTCCGCCCGCCGTTGGACCGGCGCACCCGGCGTTGGCCAAGATGGCCGTATGGATCCCGCCCACCCCTGGCATCCGACCGCCGGCCCCGAGTCGACCGCACGCACCCTCGACCGCCGTCAGGGCCCGTACGGGGAGGTGGTGTTGCGGCAGCGGGGCCCGGCCGCCGAGGGCCCCGGAACCCTTGCGGCGCCCGGGTCCGACGGGCCCGTCTACGAGATCATCGCCAATGGCTGCTTCCTGATGGACACCTCCGACGGGCGCTCCGAGCGGCTGCTGATCGACGCCGCGCTGGCCGCGCTGCCGGCCGGTCGCGCGCACCCCGCCGTCCTCATCGGCGGGCTGGGCGTCGGCTTTTCGCTGGCGCGGGCCGCCGCCGAACCGCGCTGGGGCCGGATCGCGGTGGCCGAGCGCGAGGCGGCGGTGATCGACTGGCACCGCACGGGTCCGCTCTCGGCCGTCTCGGGGGAGGCGCTGGCCGATCCGCGCACCGAGATCCTGCACACCGACCTGGTGGCGTACCTCCACGACGGCGCGGGCCAACTCCCCTACGACGCACTGTGCCTGGACATCGACAACGGCCCCGACTGGACCGTCACCGAGGACAACGACAGCCTCTACTCCCCCGCCGGGCTGGCCGCCTGCCGGGACCGGCTGACGCCCGGCGGGGTGCTCGCCGTGTGGTCGGCGCAGCCGTCCGCGGAGTTCGAACTGGCCCTGCGAAATGCCGGATTCGACGGGGTACGGACGGAAGAGATCCTCGTTGCCCGTGGAGTCCCGGACGTCGTCCACCTCGCGCTCCGGTCCGCGTAGGGTGCGTAGCCGACGGTCACACCATGCCCTTACGCTGCTGCCCAGCAAGACGCGACCACGCAGGGCACATGCAGGGGCGGGCGATGGACCAGACTCAGACAACCCAGGGCGGCACCACCGCGGCCACGCCGGGCGCCCAGCGCCGGGTGCTGGTCGTGGAGGACGATCCGACGATCGTCGAAGCCATCGCGGCCCGGCTGCGCGCCGAGGGCTTCCAGGTGCAGACGGCCACCGACGGCCCGGCCGCGGTGGACACCGCCGAGGCGTGGCAGCCGGATCTGCTCGTCCTCGACGTGATGCTGCCGGGCTTCGACGGCCTGGAGGTGTGCCGCCGGGTGCAGGCGCAGCGCCCGGTGCCGGTGATGATGCTCACCGCCCGGGACGACGAGACCGACATGCTCGTCGGCCTCGGGGTCGGCGCCGACGACTACATGACCAAGCCGTTCTCCATGCGGGAGCTGGCCGCCCGGGTGCACGTGCTGCTGCGCCGGGTCGAGCGCGCCGCCCTGGCCGCGCACACCCCGCGCAGCGGCATCCTGCGGCTGGGTGAGCTGGAGATCGACCACGCGCAGCGCCGGGTCCGGGTGCGCGGCGCGGACGTGCACCTGACACCCACCGAGTTCGACCTGCTGGTCTGCCTGGCGAACACCCCGCGCGCGGTGCTCTCCCGCGAGCAGCTGCTCGCCGAGGTCTGGGACTGGGCGGACGCCTCCGGGACGCGTACGGTCGACAGCCACATCAAGGCGCTGCGCCGCAAGATCGGCGCCGAGCGGATCCGCACGGTCCACGGCGTCGGGTACGCCCTGGAGACCCCGCCGGCATGACGCGGCGCTGGCGGACGGGCGTGCGCGGACTGTGGCAGCGGGTCTGGGAGGGCCTGCGGCCCCTCGATCCGTACCGCTCCGTCAAGGCGGCGCTCGGCGCACTGGTCATCGTCTCGGTGATCATCACCACACTCCTGGTGTTCGTCGCGATGCACTCGGCGACCGAGCTGCGGGTGATCACGGTCTTCTCGATCATCGCCTCGCTGCTGATCACCCAGTTCGTGGCGAACAGCCTGACCGCGCCGCTCGGTGAGATGACCGATGTGACCCGGGCGATGGCGCACGGTGACTACACCCGCCGGGTGCGCGCGGACCGCCGCGACGAGTTCGGGGACCTGGCGGACGCCTTCAACCGCATGGCGGCCGACCTGGAGGCGGTGGACACCCACCGCAAGGAGCTGGTCGCCAACGTCTCGCACGAGCTGCGCACCCCCATCGCGGCGCTGCGCGCGGTGCTGGAGAACGTCGTCGACGGGGTCTGCGAGCCGGACCCGGAGACCATGCGGACGGCGCTGAAGCAGACCGAGCGGCTGGGCCGGCTGGTGGAGCACCTCCTGGACCTGTCGCGCCTGGACAACGGCGTGGTGCCGCTGCACACCCGCCGCTTCGAGGTCTGGCCGTACCTGTCCGGGGTGCTCAAGGAGGCCAACATGAGCCGCGGCGCCTCCACGCTCTCCGGGCTGGCCAGCTCCGGCACCCATACGCGGACCGACGTCCACCTGCACCTCGATGTGTCGCCCCCGGAGCTGACCGCGTACGCGGACGCCGAGCGGCTCCACCAGGTCGTGGCGAATCTCATCGACAACGCGATCAAGCACAGCCCGCGGCACGGCCGGGTCACGGTGCGCGCACGGCGCGGCGAGGGGCCGGAGGGCCTGGAGCTGGAGGTGCGGGACGAGGGCCCCGGCATCCCCGAGTCGGAGCGCCACCGGGTCTTCGAGCGGTTCAACCGCGGCGGGCCCGGCCCCTCGGGTCCGGGCACCGACGGCGGTACGGGACTGGGCCTGGCGATCGCGCGCTGGGCGGTGGACCTGCACGGCGGGCGCATCGGGGTGGCCGAATCACTCCGCGGTTGCCGGATCCGGGTCACCCTTCCGGGGCTGGAGTCAACCCGGGGCTGACGCCCGCTGACGTAGGGTCGGTGGTGGGAGCACTCGTTCCGGGGGTGCAACGGCGATGCAACGGCGATGAGTGCTACCCGCACGCGGGCAAACCCCGGGTATTTCCCGCCAAGTCATGCCCTGAAACCCTTCGGTGAATGTGACGTGCGCGACGAGTGGCCCTCCCGGACTGCACCAAAGGTCACAAGAGGCGTAGCCTTTATTCCCGCTGTCCACCACCTTAGGAAGCGGAAGAGGGCGGTTGCCGCCGTGTCGCTACAGTCCCCCAACAGTGCGAGTGTCTCGACGGACCAAGCGGGGCAGGGGAAGAACCCTGCCGCTGCGTTCGGTCCCAATGAGTGGCTCGTCGACGAGATCTACCAGCAGTACCTCCAGGACCCGAACTCGGTAGACCGAGCCTGGTGGGACTTCTTCGCCGACTACAAGCCGGGCGGCGCCACCGCGCCGAGCCAGCCGGCGGAGGCTGCCGCCCCCGCTCCGGCCGCACCGGCCCCGGCGGCTCCGGCCGCACCGGTCGCGCCCGCCGCGGTCGAGCCGAAGCCGGCCGTGCAGGCCGCGGCCCAGCCGGCCACCCCGGCGAAGCCTGCCGCGAGCGCTCCGGCCCCCGCGCAGGCCGCGCCCGCGAAGCCCGCGCCGGCGAAGGCGGCCCCGGCCAAGCCCACCGCCAAGCAGGTCGCTGACGGCCAGGCCCCCGAGGGCCCGGAGTACGTCACCCTGCGGGGCCCGTCGGCCGCCGTTGCGAAGAACATGAACGCCTCCCTGGAACTGCCGACGGCCACGTCCGTCCGCGCGATCCCGGTGAAGCTGCTCTTCGACAACCGCATCGTCATCAACAACCACCTCAAGCGCGCCCGGGGCGGGAAGGTCTCCTTCACCCACCTCATCGGCTACGCGATGGTGCAGGCCCTCAAGGCCATGCCGTCGATGAACAGCCACTTCGCGGAGAAGGACGGCAAGCCCACGCTGGTCAAGCCGGCGCACATCAACCTCGGTCTGGCCATCGACCTGGTCAAGCCGAACGGCGAGCGCCAGCTGGTCGTCGCGGCCATCAAGAAGGCCGAGACGCTGAGCTTCTTCGAGTTCTGGCAGGCCTACGAGGACATCGTCCGCCGGGCCCGGGACAACAAGCTGACGATGGACGACTTCACCGGGGTCACCGCGTCGCTGACGAACCCCGGCGGCATCGGCACCGTCCACTCGGTGCCCCGCCTGATGCCCGGCCAGTCCATGATCATGGGCGTCGGCTCGATGGACTACCCGGCCGAGTTCCAGGGCACCTCCCAGGACGCCCTGAACAAGCTGGGTGTCGCCAAGGTCATGACGCTGACCAGCACCTACGACCACCGCGTGATCCAGGGCGCCGCCTCCGGCGAGTTCCTGCGCATCATGAACCAGCTGCTGCTCGGCGAGAACGATTTCTTCGACGACATCTTCAAGTCGCTGCGGATCCCGTACGAGCCGGTCCGCTGGCTGCGGGACATCGACGCCTCGCACGACGACGACGTCACCAAGGCCGCCCGGGTCTTCGAGCTGATCCACTCCTACCGGGTCCGCGGCCACGTCATGGCCGACACCGACCCGCTGGAGTACCACCAGCGCAAGCACCCCGACCTCGACATCACCGAGCACGGCCTCACCCTGTGGGACCTGGAGCGCGAGTTCGCGGTCGGCGGCTTCTCCGGCAAGTCCATGATGAAGCTGCGCGACATCCTGGGCGTGCTGCGCGACTCGTACTGCCGCACCACCGGCATCGAGTTCATGCACATCCAGGACCCCAAGCAGCGCAAGTGGATCCAGGACCGGGTCGAGCGCCCGCACAAGTCGCCGGAGCGCGACGAGCAGCTGCGGATCCTGCGCCGGCTGAACTCCGCCGAGGCGTTCGAGACCTTCCTGCAGACCAAGTACGTCGGCCAGAAGCGCTTCTCGCTGGAGGGCGGCGAGTCCGTCATCCCGCTGCTGGACGCGGTCATCGACTCCGCGGCCGAGTCGCGCCTCGACGAGGTCGTCATCGGCATGGCCCACCGCGGCCGGCTCAACGTCCTGGCGAACATCGTCGGCAAGTCGTACGCGCAGATCTTCCGGGAGTTCGAGGGCAACCTCGACCCGAAGTCGATGCACGGCTCCGGCGACGTGAAGTACCACCTGGGCGCCGAGGGCACCTTCACCGGCCTGGACGGCGAGCAGATCACCGTCTCGCTGGCCGCGAACCCCTCCCACCTGGAGGCCGTCGACCCGATCGTCGAGGGCATCTCCCGCGCCAAGCAGGACATCATCAACAAGGGCGGCACGGACTTCACGGTCCTGCCGATCCAGCTGCACGGTGACGCCGCGTTCGCCGGCCAGGGCGTGGTCGCCGAGACGCTGAACATGTCGCAGCTGCGCGGCTACCGCACCGGCGGCACCGTCCACGTCGTCATCAACAACCAGGTCGGCTTCACCGCCGCGCCGGAGTCCTCGCGCTCCTCCATGTACGCCACGGACGTGGCCCGCATGATCGAGGCGCCGATCTTCCACGTCAACGGTGACGACCCCGAGGCCGTCGTCCGCGTCGCCCGGCTCGCCTTCGAGTTCCGCCAGGCGTTCAACAAGGACGTGGTCATCGACCTCATCTGCTACCGCCGCCGCGGCCACAACGAGTCGGACAACCCGGCCTTCACCCAGCCGCTGATGTACGACCTGATCGACAAGAAGCGCTCGGTGCGCAAGCTCTACACCGAGTCGCTGATCGGCCGGGGCGACATCACCCTCGAAGAGGCGGAGCAGGCGCTCCAGGACTTCCAGGGCCAGCTGGAGAAGGTCTTCACCGAGGTCCGCGACGCCACGACGGCCCCGGTCGCCCCCGAGGTGCCGCAGCCCAAGGCCGAGTTCCCGGTCTTCGTGGACACCGCGATCTCCCAGGAGGTCGTCAAGCGGGTCGCCGAGTCCCAGGTCAACATCCCCGAGCGGGTCACCGTCCACCCGCGCCTGCTGCCCCAGCTGCAGCGCCGCGCGGCGATGGTCGAGGACGACGCGATCGACTGGGGCATGGGCGAGACCCTGGCCATCGGTTCGCTGCTGATGGAGGGCACCCCGGTCCGGCTCGCCGGCCAGGACTCCCGCCGCGGCACGTTCGGCCAGCGGCACGCGGTGCTCATCGACCGGCAGACCGGCGACGACTTCACCCCGCTGCTCTACCTGTCCGACGACCAGGCGCGCTACAACGTCTACGACTCGCTGCTGAGCGAGTACGCGGCGATGGGCTTCGAGTACGGCTACTCGCTCGCCCGCCCGGAGTCGCTGGTCATGTGGGAGGCCCAGTTCGGTGACTTCACCAACGGCGCCCAGACGATCGTCGACGAGTTCATCTCCTCGGCGGAGCAGAAGTGGGGCCAGACCTCCGGCGTCACCCTGCTCCTCCCGCACGGCTACGAGGGCCAGGGCCCGGACCACTCCTCGGCCCGGATCGAGCGCTTCCTCCAGCTGTGCGCGCAGAACAACATGACGGTCGCGATGCCGACGCTCCCGTCGAACTACTTCCACCTGCTGCGCTGGCAGGTCCACAACCCGCACCACAAGCCGCTGATCGTCTTCACCCCGAAGTCGATGCTGCGTCTGAAGGCCGCGGCGTCGAAGACGGAAGAGTTCACCACGGGCGGCTTCCGGCCGGTCATCGGCGACAGCACGGTCAAGGCCGAGGACGTCCGCAAGGTCGTCTTCTGCTCCGGCAAGGTCTACTACGACCTGGAGGCGGAGCGCGCCAAGCGTGGCGCCAACGACGCCGCGGCTGCCAATACGGCGATTATCCGCATCGAGCGCCTCTACCCGCTTCCCGGCAAGGAACTCCAGGCGGAGATCGCCAAGTTCCCGAACGCCGAGAAGTACCTCTGGGCGCAGGAGGAGCCGGCGAACCAGGGTGCCTGGCCGTTCCTCGGCCTCAACCTGATCGACGCACTGGACCTGGCCGTCGGTGCCGACGTGCCGCACGGTGAGCGCCTGCGCCGGATCTCCCGGCCGCACAGCTCCTCGCCGGCGGTCGGTTCGGCCAAGCGCCACCAGGCCGAGCAGGCCCAGCTGGTGGCCGAGGTGTTCGACGCCTGAGCGGTGCCGCACAGCTGAGGTAGATGCCTGAAGGGCCCGTTCCCACCGAGGTGGGAACGGGCCCTTCAGGCTGTGGTGCCGGCGCGGAGCGCCGTCTTCCGGGGGCGGAGGTCGGGCGACGGGCGGGCATCACACCGGCTGCGGTCACACCGGCTGCGGTTCGAAGTCCCAGTACGGGCGCCGGCGGCGCCGGGCGGACAGGGTGTGCGGATGCTCGGCGCCGAGCGTCTCGGCCAGCTGCGAGATCGCCTCCTGCTCCAGCTTCGCCGCCTCCTGGCCGCGGCGCTGGGCGCGCAGGTCCTCGGCGAGCGCCGTCTTGGCGGAGAGCGTCAGCGGATGGGTCTGCCCCAGCATGATCTTGGCCCGCTCCAGGGTGTCGCGACCCAGCTCCACCGCGCCGTCCTCGTCGTCGACCCGGCTGCGGGCAGCCGCGGCGTTCAGCGCGCAGCCCAGCGTCCAGGGGTGGTCCGGGCCGACGGCCCGGGTCATCCCGCCGAGCGACCGCTCGGCGGCCTCCAGCGCCTCCGACAGCTCGCCGAACCCGGCCCGGACCAGCCCGGCGTTGCCCAGCGTGCCGACGGTGTACGGGTGGGCGTCGCCGACCAGCGCGCGGTACGCCTCGACGACCTCGTCGGCGAGGTCCCGGGCCTGCCCGAGGTCGCCGTGCTCCCGCAGGAAGGTCGCGTAGTCGGCGCGCACGCTCAGCGTCTCCGGGTGCCGGGGCCCCTGCACCCGGCGGGACCGCTCGACGAGGTCGGCCATCAGCTCGCCGGCCCGCGCCGGCTCGCCCGAGCGGCGCAGGCACAGCGCGAGGTCGTGCTCGGAGCGCAGCGTCTGCGGGGTGTGCGGCCCCATCACCTGGAGGTGCAGCCGGGCGTTGAGTTCCTGGCTGGAGCCGGCGTCGCGGTAGCGGCCGAGCAGCCGCAGCGTCCGGGCGTGCGCGGCACCGGCGTTGAGGGTGAGGTAGTGGCGGGCGCGCAGCTCGCGCTCCCGGTAGGCGAGCACTTCCCGGTGGGTGACCAGTGCCTCCTCGTAGCGGCCGAGCAGCGCCAGGACGCAGCCGAGGTTGTGGCGCGAGGAGAGGGTGCGGGGTGCCTCCGGGCCGAGCAGCCCCACGTAGGCGCGCCAGACCGCGTCGAACAGGGCGTGCGCCTCGTCGTACGAGCCGAGCGCCATGAGGGTGCCGGCCAGGCCGTCCTGGGCCCGCAGCAGGTCGGGGTCGACGGGCTCCCGCTCGGCGGTGAGCAGGTCGACGACGGCGCTGCCGACCGCCTCGGCCTCGCGGTAACGGCCCAGCCTGCGCAGCATGTTGGCGTGCTGGTGGGTGAGGACGAGCAGGGTGCGCTGGGTGGGTTCCAGGCGGCTGCGCCAGCGGGACATGAACTGCTCGCACAGCCGCAGGCCGACCCGGTACTCACCGCGGACCCGCATGTACTCGACGCAGTTGAGCAGCAGCTGCTGGACCGCCGGGTCGGCGCTGTCGAGGACGCCGGCCGGCTCCAGGTGCGGGATGAGCTCGGCGTAGCGCTCCCAGCAGCGGGTGTCGGCCGGGTTCTGCGGATCGGCGGTGACCAGCACCCGGCAGGCGGTCTGCGACATCAGGTCGCGCTCGTCGTCGGTCATGTCGCTGCGCAGGAACCGGTGGTAGAGCCGGTGCATCTGCGCGGTCTCGACGGCCGGGTCGGAGTCCTGGGAGACCTGGTAGTCGAGGCGTACGGCGGTGGACTCGGTCAGCCGGCGCAGCGCGGTGTTCCAGATGATGGGCTCGGCGGCCAGGTCCGCGAGGTGTTCCGGCAGATCGCCGCGGCGGGCGTTGGCGAGCATCGGCACGGGGATGGCGTCCGGGGCGAAGAACGCGAACAGCTTGAGGAGTTCGACCGCCGCGGGGCTGCGCTCGCGCAGCGTGTTGAGCGTTATGGCCCAGCTGGTCTGGAACGCCATCGGGTAGTCGGAGGAGATCCGGATGCCGACGAGGGAGGGCTCGCCGCGGCGGATCAGCTCGATGTACTCCTTCGGGGCCATCGGGTTGGCGTCGAGCCAGGCGGCGGTCTGGGCGAGCAGCAGCGGCAGGTCCTGGACGGCGTCGGAGAGCAGATCGGCTTCCAGCGGTGTCAGCCGCGGGGCGCGCCGCCGGGCGTAGGCGACGCTCTCGACGCGGGTGAAGGGCGGCACCTCGATCTCCTGGGCGCTGCCGGAGCCCGACCAGTCGCGGGTGAGGGTGGTGATCAGGACGTGGCCGCGGCCGTCCGGGATCAGGTCCTCGATCTGCTCCATGTCGTCGGCGCTGTCGAAGACCAGCAGCCAGCGGCGGTAGGGGCGGCCGGTGCGGAGCGCCTCGTGGACGGCGCGGATGCGGTCGCCCAGCTCCCGGCCGACGGGGAGGCCGAGCCGGGTGGCGAGTTCGGCGAGCTGCTCGCGGGCGGCGCCGCGGTTGGTGGCGCTGATCCACCACACCACGTCGTAGTCGTTGCCGAAGCGGTGGGCGTACTCGGCGGCGATCTGGCTCTTGCCGACGCCGGAGGTGCCGTACAGCGCGATGCGGGTCTCCAGCGGCGGGCCGGATCCCGCGTGCGAGCCGGCCAGCTTGCCGTGCAGCTCTTCGAGGACGGGGTCGCGGCCGGTGAACTGGTTGTTGCGGCGCGGGATGTTCCAGACCTCGGGCGGGTTGTTGGGGAAGCGGGGCTCGCCGGGGGCGGGCTCGTCCGGGGTCCGGCGGGGCGCGCCGACGCCCAGCCGCTGCAGCACCCGGCGGCGGGCCTCGCGGGCGTCCAGGTCGCGCAGGTCGGCGGGGCGCAGCAGGGCGGCGGTGGCAGGCAGGCTCTGGGCCGCCACGCTCACCGCGGCGAACCGCTCGGCGTGCGGCGGCACCACCTCGCGCAGTGCGTCGGTCCACTCCTCCGGGGTCTTGGGGCCGAGCCGGAAGTACCAGTCGTCGAGCACCATCAGCAGCCGGCCTTCGGCCTCCAGCAGCCCGGACAGCTCCGCCACCAGCGCGGTGTCCGCCTCCGGGTCCCAGCGGAGCAGCGTCGTGCCGTGGCCCTGCTGCTCCAGTTGGTGGGAGATCCACGCGGCCCACGGGCGGGCGAAGCCCGCGTAGCTGATGGTGATGTGCTCTTTGGGGCCGGCCGGGCGAACGGATCCGGACGAACCGGAGGTGTGCTGATCGGCCATGCGACCGTCTCCCTGAGTTGCGTGCTGCGCGCGTACGGAGGCTGAGTTCGTCGGACACGCCCTGGTGCTTTCGCACGATAGCCCAAGAGTGCGGCCATTTGACGACAGTGCGTCAGGTCATGTTCGACGCACGTCAGTTGAGCGGAAAACGGCGGTGTCCAGACGGGCGGCGATATGCCGTATCAGACGCTCCAGGTCGGCGCAGTAGACGGACCGGTTGCCGAATCCGGTGGCGCCCGCGCGATAGCGGTGCGCGTAGTTGCCGCCGCCGCACACCTCCATCAGGGCGCAGTGGCGGCACGGCGCGGCGAGCCCGTCCCGGCCGCGCTGCCGGGCCGCCATGCCGGGGTGTGCCAGCGCCTCGTCGAAGCTGTTGTGGAAGACGTCCAGGCCGGTGGCGGCGGCGCCCTCGTAGGCGGACTTGAGCGAGTCCACCTGCTCGATGGCGCCGTCGGTGTCGACGACGACGGCGACGACCGGTGAGAGGCCGACCGCCTCGCTGGAGCCGGGGCGGCCCAGGAGGAGGCCCAGGATCTCGGTGAACACCCGCACCCGGGGCTGCGGTTCCCTGCGGGGGTCGCCGTCCCACCACAGGTCGAAGACGGTGCACAGCCAGTCGCCGTACGGGGTGCGGCTCGCCGGGCCGAAGGGGGCGGGCTGGGGGCCCCTCCCAGCGGTGGCCGGGGGAGGGCTGGACCAGTTGGCGTGCGGCAGCAGGAAGTCGAGCATCGGGGGGTCGAGGGCGCGGAGCGAACCGTAGACCTCGGCGGGGTCGGCGGTGACGTCGATGGTGCACAGGATCCCGGCGTAGACCTCGGGGCGGTCGCGCAGCAGGCGGGCGGCGCGGACGGCCGCGGGCCAGGAGGGGCGGCCGGTGTGGTCGATGCGGCGGCGGTTCAGTCCGGGGGTGCCGCCGTCGAGGCTGAGGCCGAGGCGGAAGCCGGCGGCGGCGAGCGTGCCGACCGTGCCGCGGGTCAGCAGGGTGCCGTTGGTCTGCACGCAGAAGTCGGCGGTGCAGCCGGCGGGCAGCGCGGCGCGGACGGCGGCGGCCCGGTCGAGGAGCGGGCCGGGGCCGGTGAGCAGCGGTTCGCCGCCGTGCAGGTCGATGCGGACGGCGGGCAGCCGGTGGGTGCGGGCGTGTTCGGCGATGCGCAGGGCGGTCTGCCGGACGGTGGCGGGCGCCGCGGTCCGCGGGCGGGCGCGCCAGCTGTGGTCCGGGCCGGCGTAGATGTAGCAGTACGTGCAGGCGAGGTTGCAGCGGCTGTGGACCTTCAGGACGAACTGCCGGAAGGGCACGGCAGCGGTCCGGCCGGTCGTCTCCCCCGCCACGGCGTCGCCCCCTGCCCTCGCCCGACGTCGGCGCGCTACGGGATCGCCAACGCCCGTCCGCTCTCAGATACTTGGCTCTGCCATGGACCGGACAACCGGCTTCTTTCGACAACTGGCCGGTTTCCTTGCCCCGTTGCCCAAAAACCACCGGGGCGACCGCTGGCCTCCGCTCCCCTTCGCCGCCCGCCGCCTCACGCTCCTGCCGGCTCCCTTCCGCGGCTTTTCGCCGGTCTCCCGTGTTCCTCAGGACGTCTCGCGGCTCACGCACCGTCCTCGTAGTACGCCACCGCGTCCTGCCCCGAGGGCCAGTTGCGCACCAGCAGCCCCGCCACCGCCCGGAGCACCGGGTGCCCCGCGCGCTCGGCCAGCCCCGCCACGTCCACCCCGGCGAATTCGGGCAACGGCTCGGCCGACGGCGCGGGCGGGCCGGCCGCCGACGGTTCGGTGCGGGGATCGGTCGCCACGCTGCTCTCCTCTGTGCCGGCTGGACGGGGGTTTTCCCGAACTCCTGTCCGCAGAAACACGTTCCACGGCGGGCGGACGGGCGGGAACGGCGCTCAGGCGGGGGATTCGAGGGCGCGCATACGGGCGCGGGTGCGCTGCGCCTCGGGGCCGGTGTCCTCGCCCGCGCGCTGCCACTGCTCCCAGCTCTCCCGGTAGGCGCGCAGCGCGGAACGGGGGCCCGCGGTGTCCTCCAGGACCTCGGCCCGGCGGTGGTGGGCGCGGGCGGCCAGGACCGCGTCGTCGGCGGCGCGGGCCGCGACGGCGGCGCGCCGGAAGCTGGCGGCGGCCCGGTCGTGCCGTTCGCGGGAGTCGAACCGGCGGTCCAGCAGCAGTTGGACGTCGCCGACTTCGAGCCACGCCTCGGCGGCGACCCGGTCCGGCACCCCGGCGCCGCGGGCGGCCAGCTCCAGGATCCAGTCGGCCTCGTGGAGGTCGGCGAGCGAGGGCTGGCGTTCGTGGCGCAGCCGCAGCGCCCGGCCGAACAGCAGCCGGCGGGCGCCGAGGTCGGGGTCCTGCGGCGCGACCCGGGCCAGCGCCTCGCGCAGCACGTGCACCGCTTCGTTGGCCAGCCGCCTGCCGGGCTCGGCGGCCGGCTCCAGGCGGGCCCGCAGCAGCAGCGCGGCGCCCCGTTCGGCGAGCAGCGCGCTGTGCTCGGCGGAGTCCCGGGCGGTCAGCCGGAGGGCGTCGGCGAGCGCGGCGATCGCGGCGTCGAGGCTGTCCGCATCGCCGGTGCGGGCGTGGACGGCGCTGCGGGCGGCGGCGGTCCGGCGCAGCGCGGCGGCCTCCAGGGCGGGGTCGCCGAGTTCGTGGGCCATCGCGCGGGCGCGTTCGAGGGTGCTGAGGACGGCCGTCGCGTCGCTGCCGCCGGCCAGCCGGCGGGCCGCCGCCAGGTCGAGCAGCGTCTCGCACACCAGCCGGTCGGCGGCGCTGCCGCGGCGGCGCAGCAGGACGGTGGCGGTGTCCAGGTCGGCGGCGGCGCGGGTTGCGAGCGCACCCGCGGGGTGCGGCCCCGGGGGGCCGGCGGCGGCGCGGCGGGCCCGGTCGAGGAGGACGGAGCCGCGGGCGGCGTAGACCTCGCCGGGGACCGGCTCGCCGCTGGGCCACCGGTCGAGGAGGGTGGTGAGGGAGCGCTCCGCCTCGCCGAGCGGGTCGAACCGCTCGATCGCGGCGCGCGGGGCGGGCGGCCCCTGCGGGGCGGTGCCGGAGTCGGGCGGCGAAGGCTCCGACTCCGTTACGGGTGCGGGCAGTTCGGCCAGCCGGCGCAGGATGCCGGTGCGCAGCACCATGCTCTCCAGGACACGCGGGTCGAGCAGGCTCATCAGACCGCACGCGGCGTGCAGCCGGCCGGCGGCGTCCTCCAGGGCCGCCCGTTCCCCGTCCGGCGCGCCGGCCGCGCGGCGCTCCTGGGCGCGGGCGTGGCCGACCCGGCCGAGCACGATGAGCACGCGGGTGCGCTCGGCGTCGCCGGCCGTGGCCGGCTCGGCGGCCCGCACCGCCCGCTCGGCCTCGTCCAGGGCGTCCGGCTGCCCCCACGTCGCCCAGGCGTGCAGCAGGGCGCGGGCCAGGTCGGCGCCGGCCAGGGGCAGTTGGCGGGCCGCCGCGCGCAGCAGGCGGACCGCTTCGATCAGGTCGCGGACCGCCCCGTCCTGCTCGTAGCGCTCCAGGAGCGCGGCGCCCTCGGCGGCCGGGCCGCCGGGGGCGTACGGCCGTGTGTCCGGCGGGCGCAGCGCCGGTTCGAAACGGCGCAGCACCCGCTCCGAGACCCGGGCGAACGGCTCGGGGACTGCGCGCCGGCCGGTCTCCGGCTCGCGCCCGCTGCCGGAGAGCATGGCGACCGCGACGGCCGGGAAGTTCCGGGCGCTGCGGCCGAAGGTGCGCTCGATGTAGAGCGAGCAGTGTTTGAGGACCAGCGCCGCCTCGCCCGCGCTCAGCCGGCCCAGCAGTTCGTCGCGCACCCCGGGCCGGAAGTCGAACCACGGGCCGCCCGCCTCGTCCCCCTGCCCGGCGGGCCCGCCGGCGTCCGCGGGGAGCCGGGTCAGCAGCCCGCTGAGCAGCACCTCCGCCAGCTCGGCCGGTCCGGTCTGCGGCAGCATCGCGCGCTGGACGAGCTGGATGACCGGCAGCGCCAGCGGCACCGCGGACAGATGCACGGCGAGCAGCCGCGCGGCGGGCGACGCCTGCTGCTCGAACTCCCGCACCATACGGGCCGGTTCGGCGCGCTCGGGCCCGCCCGCGGCGCCGGCCGGGAACTCCGTGCCGTGGTCGGCGCGGACGACGGCGGCGGCGCCGCGCAGCGAGAGCCCGGCGTCGGCGGCGGCGAGCCGGGCCCAGGAGCCGAGTGCGGAGGGCGTCGCGGACAGCACCGGGACCGCGCGCTCGCGGGCCGCCCCGGGGGCCGTGCCCGGGGGCACGGCGGGCCGGCGGCGGCGCCGCGCGGGCCGGAAGCCGAGCGCGCGGTAGGGGCCCTGGTGGCGGACCAGGGTGCCGGCCGCGGCGGGCAGGAACGTGCGCGCCCACATCCGCTGGGGCAGCGGCTGGACGACGGCGAGCGGGGCGTCGGCCGCCCAGCGGTAGAGCAGCCGCTGCATCCGCCCGTCCCGCCAGAGCGGTCCCGCGCAGTCGCTGACGACGAGGGTGAGGTGGTGGCCCGTGGGGTCGTGGAGCTGGTCGGCGGGGCGCAGCGCTCGGCCGGGGCCGGGGCCGGCGGCGACGCCGACGTCCGGGCCGTGCGCATGGAGGTAGTGGACCGTGACGTCCCGGAAGGCGCCGACCTGTTCGCAGACCTGGCGCAGATCGTGCAGCATCTGCCCCCACACGGCCATCGAGGGCGAGCCGTCCATCAGGAGCCGCAGCCCGGCCGCCCGCCGGCGCACCCCGCGCAGCACCGGGATGACCGCCTCGGCGCGCGCGGACAGCTCGGCGGTGGCGGGCTCGTCCAGCTCGCGGCGGGCCGGGGTGACCGGCGGGTGGTAGCGCTGGACGGGCCGCAACGCCCGCTGGAGCGGCAGCAGTCCGGGGAAGGCGGAGGCGATCGGCACCGCGATCTCACCGAGGCGCAGCCGGTCCGGGTCGGCGGTCCGCGCCCACTGGCCGAGCGGCGCGCCGGCCGCCGGGTCCGGCGCGGAGCGCAGTTCGGCCACCCGGCGCCGGGTGGCCTCCGGGGGCGCGGACGGCTCCGTGCCGCCCGGTGCCGGGCCGTCGGCCGGGTGCGGGTACCCCGCCGGCGCGGGCGGCCCGACACGGAAAGTGGCCGGATCCGTACGCTCGTCCGTGCGGCCCGCGGCGTCCGGGTCCGGGGCGTCCGCCGGGCCGGCGTCCGGTGCCTCGTCCGGGGTGATCCACTGGGCGAGCCAGAGGGCGTCGGCCATCCCGCGGGCGTCGGCGGGGACCCCGGCGGCGGTCAGCCGGGCGAGCAGCTCGCCGAGTTGATCGTGGCCGGATCTCGCCGCACCGCCACCGGGAGCGGGCGGTGGGAGGGACCGCGCCCGTTCTTCCCGCGGTCCGGCGGCGAACGGGCCGGACGGTCCGGCGCCCCCACCGGCCGGCGGAACGCGGCGTTCCGGCACCCCCATGGGCACCGCTCTCACCTCGTCCGGTCGAGCGGGCGCATGAGCTCGGCCGTCAGGCGCCGCCGGGTCTCCTCCTCGTCCTGGTCCGTCCAGCCGGCCTTCTGGGTGAGGTGGATGGCGTTGAACAGCTGGTCGACGGCGCGGACATCGCCCGGCTCGCGGTCCAGGAAGCGGTCGATCACGGCCTCGTGGCGCTCGGCCGCGCCCTCGCCGAAGTGCGCCCGCACCATGGCGGCCAGCCGCTCCTTGTCGGGCGCCGGGATGTGCAGGTGGATGCAGCGGCGCAACAGCGGCGCCGGGAAGTCCCGTTCGCCGTTGCTGGTCAGCACGATGAAGGGGAAGGCCCGGCAGCGCACCCGGCCGTCGCGCACCGTCACCCGGGCGCCGTCGTCGCTGAGCACCCGCACCTCGGAGGCGGATCCGGCCAGCCGCTCCAGCTCCGGAATCCGGAACTCGCCTTCCTCCAGCACGTTCAGGAGGTCGTTGGGCAGGTCGATGTCGCTCTTGTCCAGCTCGTCGACCAGCAGCACCCGGGGCCGCGCCGCAGGCAGCAGGGCGGTGCCCAGCGGGCCGAGGCGGATATAGCGGCCGATACCGCCGCCGGGCTCGTCGTCGGGGTCGGCCGCCTCCCCGGCGGCGCCGTCCGGGGCCGGCCGCGGCGGGGCGGCGCGGGCTATCTGGAGGTCCTGGAGGCGGCCGATGGCGTCGTACGCGTACAGCCCGTCGCGCAGGGTGCTGCGGCTGACGACCGGCCAGCCGAGCACCCGGCCGAGGCCCAGCTCATAGGCGACCGAGTGGGCCAGGGTGCTCTTGCCGCTGCCCGGCGCGCCGGTCACCAGCAGCGGCCGGCGCAGATAGAGCGCCGCGTTGACCAGTTCGCGCTCGGTCTCGCCGGGCCGGTGGTGGCTGGCCTCGCGGCGCTGCACCCCGAGCCGTCGCTCGGAGGCGGGATCCAGGGCGGCGGGCGGCGGCACCAGGGGGCCACCGTCGAAATCGCGCCATGGGGGCGGCGGCGGAAGGTGCTCAATTCCGTCGTGCGGTGCCCCCGCGCCACGGTAGATGAGCCAGTCGCTCACGTCGGAACTCCTCGTCGCCGGCCGGGCATCGGACAGGAGCGATGGCCGAGGAGGACGGTCCGGGAGACGGCGGCTCGTGCCCCCGGCCTTCCTTTCACACCCCCGCGACCGCCACGTACTCTCACGAGCTCTCACGAACTCTCAGGACAACCTCCCACGACGCTATGCCAGTTCCGATCGGTACGGAAGCGCGCGCGGCGGTTTCCGGTCTCGGGTGCGCGGCACCCGAGGCGCCATCTCCCTTTCGCGGGGCGCGACTTGGGGCACAGAGGGCGGCCGCGCCGGGGGCGGGCGCGGGCGCATGCGGGGCGGCGTGGGGGCTCAGGGGCGTACGGGACCGTGCCCGGCGGCGCGGGCGCTCGCGGCCTGCCCCGGTCGGCCCGCCCGCCGGCCCGCTCACCCGGGCGCCGCCTGCGGCCGGTCCGCGAAGAGCTGCGGAATCGGGTCCTCCGGGTCGTCGTAGAGCAGCACCAGGTCGCGGGCCCAGTGCGTGTCCTCCTCGGCGGCCTTGGCGCGCAGTTCCCTGACCAGCTCCGGCAGCCCGGCCACTCCGCCCGGCCCCTGGAGCAACTCCCGCACGCCCCGGTGGAATTCCTCGCACCCGGCGTCGCACGCCCGCGCGCCGTGGCCGCCGGCCGACCACAGCCCGGCCGGGAAGCCGGTGTCCAGCACGACGCCCACCGCGTCCCGCCCGGCCCCGTCGGCGACGGTGTGGCACAGCGCCGGCAGCGCGCCGTCGTCCGCCGTCTCCAGCAGCCGCCAGACCGTTTCCGCGGCGCCCCCCGCCCCGTTGCACGGCGGGATCCGCAGGGCGTGCAGTTCGGGCGCCGCGGTGATGCCCTGCCAGCGGCGCAGCCAGGCCGGGTCGACCTGCTCGCGCCGGCCCTGGTCGCGCAGCACCACCGCGCGCCCCGGGCCCACCGGCCGCAGTCGGGCGGTCCGCCGGGTCGAGGCGGCGACCTCCCACTGGCCGGCCGGGGTGTGCCAGTAGCCCTCGGGGACGGCGACCTCCAGACGCACCCGGGCGCCCGGCCCGGCGTCGCCGTCGGCGCGCAGCAGCCGGGCCCCGAGCCGGCCCAGCACCTGGTCCCTGGCCTGCGCGAACGGCACCCCGCCGGTCGCCTCCTGGACGTCCACCCGCAGCCACTGGCCCCGGCCGTAGCCCTCGCTGACCGACCAGTTGAACAGCTCCGGACCGCCCTCGTCGTAGAAGAGCGGCTCGAACTCCACCAGGACGGAGCGCGGCCGGCGGCGGACCGGGCCGATCCTGCGGCGGTCCTGCGGCAGCAGCACCACCGCCTTGGCCTGGACGAACTCCGCGAGCCTGGCGGCGTCCGCGCGGACCGCGGCGGCCGCCTCGCCGGGCTCCTCGCGCACCTCGTCGTCGGTCGACTGGGCCACGATCCGCAGATAGTGCACAAAGGCGCGCAGCTCGGTGTACGGATCGCTGCCCTGATAGAGCGCGCCGTGGCCGTCCCGCCACGTACGCAGCGACCACGCCACCGACCCCGCGCCCCGCTCCAGCACCTCGCCCACCGCCGACTCCACCACCAGCGGATCGCGCGGCGCGGGCAGCCGGGCCAGCAGATCGAGCGCCTGGAGCCGCTCCTGCACGCCCCACAGCCGGCCGCGCCCCGCCATGATCGCGTGCTGGGCGTCGAACCAGGTCGGCGCGCCGCCGCGGCCGAGGTCCTGCCCGGCCCAGTGCCAGCGGTCGTGCGCGCTCACCAGCGCGTGGTACGGCTCGGGGCCCAGCCCCGCGTCGGCCGCGCCGGGGACCAGGTGCTCCGGCCCCAGCGCGCGCAGCGCGGTGACCGGCACCGCGAGGCCGACGTGATCCTGCTGGTGGCGCCCCTTGACGATGCCGACCACCTCGCCGCGGTCGCAGTCGATCAGCGGCCCGCCGGACGCGCCGGGCGTGACCCGGACGTCGCTTCCGAACTGGAGGCCCCGGGCGTCCCGGGCGCCGAAGCGGACGGCGATGAACGGGTCCACGGACGCCGCGGCCGGTCCGGGCGCCCCCGGACCGGCCGCCGTCCCGCCGTCGGCTCCCGCGGGGCGTCGCCACTCGCGTATGTCGCGTTCGCCGCCGCCCGCCGCCGGCTCGTCGTGCCCCCGGAAGATGTACGCATCCTCCAGGAGCGTCGCCGGCTGGTCGCTGAGCCAGGCGCAGGGGTGCTCGGCGTCCGCGTCGAGCAGCCGGACCAGGGCGAGATCGGCGCGGGCCGCGGTCCCGGCGGCCGGGTCGGGGCGGCTCAGGTCGTAGACCAGCCGGGCCGCCGCCACCCGGCCGCCGAAGGCGACCCCGAAGACCCCGTCCGGACCCGTCTCGCGGCGCCGCCCGTCGCTCGCGGCCAGCACATGCGCGCAGGTCAGCACCCACCCCGGGGCGATCAGCACCCCGCTGCCCCACAGCCGCCCGTCGGGCGCGCCCGGGGCGGCCCGCAGGCCGACGGTGGCGCGTCCGGCGTGCTCCAGGAGGCGTGTGTAGGCCGCGCGGTCGCCGCGGGCGGCGGCCGCGCCTTCGGAGGGCGCCATCAGCGGCCCGCGTCCCTGTCGCCACCCTCCCCGCCGCCGTCCTCCCGCCGCCAGGTCAGCGTCACGGACAGATTGGCCTTCGCCTCGCCGTCGGCGAGCAGCGCGACGGCCTTGCCCGGCTTGGCCGACACCTCGACGCCGAAGGTCACGCTGGTCTCGTGCGGGGCGACCCGCTCGGTGGCCTCCCGGACGCTGGCCGCGACCCCGCCGATCACCTCGCGCAGGCCCTCGACCCGGGCGCCGAGCGCGTCCCAGGCCCCGACGTCCTCGAACTCCCCGTCCCAGCCGGCGTCGTCCGGCTCGTCGAGCCCGGCGGCGTCCAGCCTGGACACCCGCGCCCAGACCTCCGTGCCGTCCGGCAGCTCGATGCGTTGCGCACGATCGGGCATCACGGCCTCCTGCTCCCCCTGAGCGGCAATTCCCCATTGCCGCAGGACCGTTGACAGGCGATCAGGCTAACTCCCGGCCGCCTGTGGCGCGAGAGGTCCGTGAGCCTGCCTATCCTGGCCGGAATGTCCCATGACCCCTGGTGGAGAGCACGTGTATTTCACTGACCGCGGCATCGAGGAGCTGGAGAACCGGCGCGGCGAGGAGGAGGTCACCCTCGGCTGGGTGGCCGACCAGCTGCGGACGTTCGTCGACCTCAACCCGGACTTCGAGGTGCCGGTGGAGCGCCTGGCCACCTGGCTGGCCCGGCTCGACGACGAAGACGACGAGTAGGACGAGTAGGACGCCGGCGGCCCGCACGTCCCGGCGGGGCCGCCGGGGCCGTCGCGTCACATGCGGGCGGAACGTGTATCGCGTGCCGGACGCGTACCCGCGCGATACGGGTTATCGCGAGTTCCGGACCGGGCCCGAACGGGCCCGGTCCGCGGCGCGGCCAGGGACATTCCGCGGCGCTCCCGGGGAAAACGGAGGCGCACAGGGGCGGCGTCAGGGGCGGACCCGCTTGACTCCCGCAGACTGCGATATATCGTGTCTATCGAAGACGCGATATGTTGCGTTGCCCGCCTACCCTGGGGAGGTCAGGAATGTCAGCCCGGAGCGAATGGTCGATCTCCGCACCACGCAAGCTGGAGATCGAGGAGCCCGTCAGCGCGCTGCAGGTGCGGCTGGCCGGCGGCACCGTCAACGTCGTCGGCACCGGTGACGGAAGCCCGGCCCGCCTGGAGATCAGCGAGCTGGACGGCCCGCCGGTGACGGTGTCCTGCACGGACGGCACCCTCTCCATCGGATACGAGGACCTCCCCCTGAAGGGGTTCCTGAAGCACCTCGACCCCAAGGGGTGGCACCGCGGCGCGGTGGTCTCGGTGGCCGTGCCGGCCGCCACCCGCGTCGAGGTCGCGGTGGTCAGCGCCGCCGCGGTCGTCTCCGGCGTCTCGGGGCGTACGGAGCTGCACGGCGTCAGCGGCGAGGGCACGCTCGTCGGCCTGTCCGGCCCGGTGAGGGCCGAGACGGTCACCGGCAACGTCGTGGCGCAGAGCGTGACCGGCGACCTCCGGTTCAACTCCGTCTCGGGGGACCTGACGGTGATCGACGGGACCGGCGGCACGGTGCGCGCCGACTCCGTCAGCGGCGACATGGTCATCGACCTGGACCCGGCAGCCGTCACCGACATCAACCTGACGACGGTCTCCGGGGAGATCGCCATCCGGCTGCCCGACCCGGCCGACGCCCGGGTGGAGGCCAACACCGCCAGCGGCGCGGTCGCCAACGCCTTCGACGATCTGCGGGTCAGCGGCCAGTGGGGCGCCAAGAAGATCACCGGTTCGCTGGGCGCCGGCACCGGCCGCCTCAAGGCCACCACCGTCTCCGGGGCGCTCTCCCTGCTGCGCCGCCCCGCCTTCGAGGGGCCCGAGGGCGGCGGCGCGTCCGGCGGCGGCCCGGCCCCCGACCCGTACGACGGCTCCGCCCCGTCCACCCCGCCCGCAGGGAAGAAGGTGCTCTGAGCATGCCCCCCGTCTTCGCCCATGGCCGCCTCCGGCTCTACCTCCTCAAGCTGCTGGACGAGGCCCCGCGGCACGGCTACGAGATCATCCGCCTCCTGGAGGAGCGCTTCCAGGGGCTGTACGCCCCCTCCGCCGGCACGGTCTACCCGCGGCTGGCCAAGCTGGAGGCCGAGGGCCTGGTGACGCACGCGACCGAGGGGGGTCGCAAGGTCTACTCGATCACCGGCGCCGGTCGCGCCGAACTCGCCGACCGGGGAGGCGAGTTGGCCGATCTGGAACTGGAGATCCGGGAGTCGGTCGCGGCGCTCGCCTCGGACATCCGGGAGGACGTCAGCGGCTCGGCGCGCGATCTGCGCCGGGAGATCCGGGAGGCCGCCCAGCAGGCCAGGAAGGGCGACGGCGCCCGCCGGGGCGCCAGGGGCGCCGGCGAGCGGCCGTTCCCGGAAGCCTCCGACTACTTCGACGGCGCGTTCGGGGACAAGGACTCCTGGCGGCAGGCGAAGGAGGAGTTCCGGCGCGCCAAGGAGGAGTGGAAGGAGCAGGCCCGGCGGGCCAAGGAGGAGAGCCGGCGCGCCCGGCAGGACGCCCAGCGGGCCCGCAAACAGGCCAGGGACGCCCAGGTGTTCGCGCGCGAGGAGATCCAGCGGGTCATCAGGAGCGTGCAGGACAGCACCCAGGGGGCGGTCCGCTCCGGCGACTGGTCGGGCGCCGTGCGTGAGGCGCTGTCCGAGGTGTCCCGCGAGATCGGGCGCTACACCGGCGCCCCGTCCGGCCCCGGAGGGACCGGCGAGCACACCGTGCCCGCGGCGGACGAGGTCCGCGTCACGGTCGAGCGGCCGGACCTGTCCAAGGAGCCCCCGGCGACTGCCGCGGAGCCGCCGGCCGCCGAGGCCCCACCCGCCCCGGCGTGGGCGGCCGAGCCAGGCAGCGGCGATCCGGCCCGCGACTTCGACCGGCTGCTGGACCGCTTCCGCGACGACCTGCGGGACGCGGCCCGCGACCACGGCGTCACCGCCGAGCAGCTGCGGGAATCGCGCCGCCGGCTGTCGACCGCCGCCGCGCACATCGGCGCCCTGCTGCGCCACCCTGAGGAGCACCCCTCGGGTGCGCAGGGCGACGACTAGGGCGGCCGGGACCGCGCACGCCCGCACCGCCGCGGCGNCCCCCCCCCCCCCCCCCCCCCCCCCCCCCCCCCCCCCCCCCCCCCCCCCCCCCCCCCCCCCCCCCCCCCCCCCCCCCCCCCCCCCCCCCCCCCCCCCGACCGTCCCGCGCACGCCCGCACCGCCGCGGCGGCCCGCGGCCCCCGCCGCTTCCGCCCCATCCCCCTTGACCTCAACCGCACTTGAGGCACCAGGCTCCCGTACGACACACGGATCACCACGGATCACCACGGAGCCTCCATGCCGCTCGCCACCGACCTCCCCGACTTCCGGCGCCCCGACGCCGCCACCGTTCTCGTCAGCGCCTGGCTCGTACCGGACGCCGGCACCCAGCGCCCGGCGGCGGACGCGGTGCTCGCCGGCTGGGAGCACCAGCGGCGCCCGGACGCGATGCTGGCGCTGAGCGCCTTCCTGAGCACCGACGGCGGCCATGTCCTCAACTACGCGCAGTGGACGGACGACGCGGCCCACCTGGAGTGGGCGCGCACCCGGCGCCCGGCGGGCATCGGCCGGATCGACGAGGCCCTGCCGGGCATCCGCCGCCCCGGTCTGATCCGCTACCGCCGCTACCGCAGCCACGTCCCCGCGGCGCCCACCGCGACCCGGCCCGCCTTCCTGACCACCCCCGCCTTCGCCACCACCGGCCCGGACGCCCAGCGGGCCCTCGCCGACACCGTCGTCGACGTGCTGGACCGCGAGCGGGTCCCGGGGCTGCTCGGCGCCCATCTCCATCTGTCCCGGGACGGCGACCGGGTGCTCAACATCGCGGAGTGGGCGGACGCCGACGCCTGGCGGGAGTTCACCGCCGGGGGCGCCGCGGACCGGCTGCGGGCGGCGATCGGCGCCCTGCCCGGCGTCACGCCCGTACCGGCCGTCCCCGTGGACGACCCGGCGGCAACGGCCCCGGCGGCGCCCGCCGTCGCCCGCTACCGGCTGCACGGAACCGTGGTCAACATCCCGTCGCCGCGGCCCCGTTGACGTCGGACAGCTCGATCAGCGCCGCGGCCCCGTCCGTCCGTACCGCCACCGGCGCCGCCGCGTCCCCCGGCGGCTCCCACACCGCCGCGTCGAACCGCCCCAGCCGCACGCCCGGCTCCCCCGCCGCCGCGGCACCGAGCCAGGTGTCGCCCGCCACCGCGACCACCACGGCCGTGGTGCGCGGCCCCGGCACCACCTCCCGGCTTCCGCGCACCACCGTGACGGCCGCGGTCGCCCGTCCCTCCCGGCACATCACGTTCAGGTTGACGACCGGGCCGCCGAGCAGCCGGGAACCGGTGGCGGCGGCGCCGGGGAAGGCGAACGGGCGGAAGCGGCCGGGCAGTCGGTGCACGGCGCCGTCCACCGTCAGTTCCAGCCCGGCGCCGTCGACGACGGTGAGGATCCGCCGGACGCCGGGCAGCGGGGAGTACGGGCCGTCCCGGGTGACGTCGGCCAGGCTCACCCGCCAGGCGAAGGCGTCCCAGCCGGCGCCCGGCGGGTGCGCCGCGACCTCGCGGGTGAGCCCGCCGCCGTTGCTCCACGGCACGGCCGCCCGCCCGTCCGCGCGCAGGATCCCCACGTCCCCGCCCCCTCCCCGGATGTGACGAGGCGTCACACCGTCAGCACGATCTTCCCGAACAGCTCGCCCTCCGCCATCTTCGCGAAGCCCTCGCGCGCCCGGTCCAGCGGCAGGGTGGAGTCGATGACCGGCCGGATGCCCTTGGCCGCACAGAAGCTGAGCAGGCCGGCCAGCTCCTCCTTGCTGCCCATCGTGGAGCCGACGATCTTCAGCTCCAGGAAGAAGATCCGGTTGAGTTCACCGCTCTTGGGGGTGAAGCCGCTGGTGGCGCCCGAGATGACCAGGGTGCCGCCGGGCCGGAGGGACTTGACGGAGTGCGACCACGTCGCGGCGCCGACCGTCTCGATCACCGCGTCCACCCGTCCCGGCAGCCGCTCGCCGGTCGCGAACGCCGCCTCGGCGCCCAGCTCCACGGCCCGCTTGCGCTTGGTCTCGTCCCGGCTGGTGGCGAAGACCCGCAGGCCGGCGGCGGCACCGAGCACGATGGCGGCGGTCGCCACACCGCCGCCCGCGCCCTGGACCAGCACACTGTCCCCGGGCCGTACGCCCGCGTTGGTGAACAGCATCCGGTACGCGGTCAGCCAGGCGGTGGGCAGGCAGGCGGCCTCCTCGAAGGAGAGTTCCTTCGGCTTGGGGAGGACGTTCCAGGTGGGGACGGTGACCTGCTCGGCGAAGCTGCCCTGGTAGCGCTCGGTGAGGATGGAGGGCTTCTCGGCGGGGCCGACGCCGTGGCCGGTCTGCCCGATGACGGAGTGCAGGACGACCTCGTTGCCGTCCTGGTCGACTCCGGCGGCGTCGCAGCCGAGGATCATCGGGAGCGCGTCCTCGGTGATCCCGACGCCGCGCAGCGTCCACAGGTCGTGGTGGTTGAGGGAGGCGGCCTTGACGTCGACGGTCGTCCAGCCGGGGCGGGTCCCGGGGGCCGGGCGCTCCCCCAATTCGAGGCCGTTCAGCGGCTGGTCGCGGTCGATGCGGGCGGCGTAGGCAGCAAACATGATCCCAACGTAGGCCGCGTCCGCGCGCCGCAACAGCGCGTACGGGTGTGACACGCACCGCGTACGGCCGGGCCGTGGCGGGTGGCCGGATCCGCGCCGCGGCGTCCGGGCCGCCGGCCGGTGCACGGCGAAGGCCGGGCCCGCACCCTCCCCGGGTGCGGGCCCGGCCCGTCGGCGTGTCCGCCCGGTGCCGCGGTCAGCGGCGGGCGACGCCCTCCGCGCGGGCGGCGGCGGCCACGGCCGCGGTGACGGCCGGGGCGACCCGCTCGTCGAACGGCGAGGGGATGACGCAGTCGGCGCTGAGCTCGTCGGCGACGACGGCGGCCAGCGCCTCGGCGGCGGCGAGCTTCATGCCCTCGGTGATCTGCGAGGCGCGCACCTGCATCGCGCCGGCGAAGATGCCGGGGAAGGCCAGCACGTTGTTGATCTGGTTCGGGAAGTCGCTGCGGCCGGTGGCGACGACGGCCGCGTACTTGTGGGCGACGTCCGGGTGGATCTCCGGGTTGGGGTTGGCCATCGCGAAGATCAGCGAGTCCTTCGCCATCTTCGCCACCGCCTCCTCCGGCACGGTGCCGCCGGAGACCCCGATGAAGACGTCGGCGCCGTCCAGCGCGGCCTCCAACGTGCCGGTCAGGCCCGCCTTGTTGGTGAAGCCGGCCAGCTCGCGCTTGACGTCCGTGAGGTCCTCGCGGTCCGCCGAGACGATGCCCTTGCGGTCGCACACCGCGACATCGCCGATGCCGGCGTTGATGAGGATCTTGGCGATGGCGACACCGGCCGCGCCGGCACCCGAGATGACCGCCCGCAGGTCGCCGAGCTCGCGCCCGGTGAGCTGGGCGGCGTTGCGCAGCGCGGCGAGGGTGACCACCGCGGTGCCGTGCTGGTCGTCGTGGAAGACCGGGATGTCCAGCCGCTCCTGGAGCCTGCGCTCGATCTCGAAGCACCGCGGTGCCGAGATGTCCTCCAGGTTGACGCCGCCGAAGGACGGCGCCAGCCGCGCGACGGTGTCCACGATCTCGTCGGTGTCGGTGGTGGCGAGCGCGATCGGGACCGCGTCCACGCCGCCGAACTGCTTGAAGAGGATGGCCTTGCCCTCCATCACGGGGAGCGAGGCTTCCGGGCCGATGTCGCCCAGGCCCAGCACGGCGGTTCCGTCCGTGACCACGGCCACGACCTGGGACTTCCATGTGTAGTCGTGCACGAGCTCTGGCTGCTCGGCGATGGCGCTGCACACCTTGGCGACACCCGGCGTGTACGCGAGGGACAGGTCGTCCCTGTCGCGCACCGGCACGGTCGCCTGGATGGCCATTTTGCCGCCGCGATGCAGCGCGAAGGCCGGGTCGAAGAACTCGCCGGACGTGGCGTCCGGACCTTCCGCGCCCGTTTCGCTGTCGCTGCGAGGATTGACGATCTCCGCTGCCACTTTGTCTGACCCCTTTGTCGTAAATCTGTTGAGGGTGGCCACTCCCTGGTTGGGGGGTGGGCGGGCACCGCGTCCGCGCCCTGCTCGGCGGATAGCCGCCGCGCGGGGGGAGGTACGGACGCCGGGCGCGCCGCACACGCGCCCTGAGCCCCGGATGAGGGGTGTAACGACCCTTTCTACCGGACGGGCGTGGGAGGCGACGAGTTAGATTCGTTACCCTCCGGTACAAGGCTCCGACAATAGCGACGGAATGCCGGAAATCACCGAAGATCCCCCGTGACTGTCCGGATTTCGAGACATCACCGGCCTTTGACGCGCTTCTCGCGCCCCGGGCGCACCCGTCTCCCCTTGCGACACAAGGGCGCGAACTCGCCTCACCCGTCCGTTATCCGATTTTGACCTCTCGGGCAGTCCGAATACCGGAGTCCGGATGGCAAGATTCCGTCACCGATCGACGTCGCGACGATCAAAGGTGCCCAAAGGTGTGTGCCCGCCCCCTTTTCACCAACTCATCGGCTGCTCACACTGGCACGTCGGTTAACCATCCGCAGGAGGATCAGCATGACCGCAGAGACCACCCGTCGCGCGGCGGCCGGCAGGTCCGGTAGGTCCAGCAAGTCCGGTAAGGGCATAGCCGCGATAGCCGCGGTCACCGCTTCGCTGCTGCTGCTCAGCGCGTGTGGTGACCAGACCCAGGAGGCGAAGGCCCGGCGGGCGGCGCAGAAGAACCGCGACACCAGTGCGCCGTTGTTCAAGATGCTGCCGAAGGACGTCCAGGACAAGGCCATGCTCCAGGTCGGTTCGGACATCACGTACAAGCCGGTGGAGTACCGCTCGAACGGCGCGGTCGCGGGCATCGATCCGGACCTCGCGGAGGCGATGGGCAAGGAACTGGGCATCAAGCTCAATTTCAACAACGCCACCTTCGACACCCTCATGGGCGGTCTGAAGTCCAAGCGCTACGACATCGCGATGTCGGCGATGACGGACACCAAGGACCGTCAGCAGGGCATCGACAGCAGCACCGGAAAGAAGATCGGTGAGGGCGTCGACTTCGTCGACTACCTCAACGTCGGCGTCTCGCTCTACACGCAGAAGGGCAAGACCAACGGCATCGACAGCTGGGAGACGCTGTGCGGCAAGAAGCTCGCCGTGCAGCGCGGCACGGTCTCCGACGACCTGGCCAAGGACAAGTCCAAGGCATGTGAGACCAACGGCCAGCAGCCCATCTCCATCGAGGCGTTCGACAACGACTCCGAGGCCCAGACGCGGCTGCGCACCGGCGGTGTGGACGCGGTCTCCAGCGACTACCCGGTCGCGGCGTACGCGGTGAAGGTCTCCGGCGGCGGCAACGACTTCCAGATGGTCGGCGGTGGCCCGCTCAAGGCGGCGCCGTACGGCATCGCCGTCCCCAAGGACCAGCAGCAGCTGCGCGACGCGCTCAAGGCCGCCGTGGAGCTCGCCATCAAGAACGGCTCGTACGCCAAGGTCCTGCAGAAGTGGGACGTCAAGGACGCCGCGGTCAAGGACGTGCAGCTCAACGGCGGCTCCTGAGCCCGCCGTCGACACCGTCCTGCGCCCCGCACCATCCGCTCCGCGCAACTCCGCCGAATGCTGAAAGGCAACATCCGTGTCAGTTGACGTCGACAAGCCGGCCGAGCCCCCGGCGGCCCCTCCGCCGGCCCAGCCCGAGCCCATCAAAGCCATTCCGGTCCGCCACTACGGGCGCTGGGTCGCCGCGCTCGTCGTCATCGGGCTGCTCACGCTGCTCGTCAAGGCGTTCGCCGCCGGGAAGGTCAACTGGGGCGCGATACCGGACTACATGTTCAACGCGGACATCCTCAAGGGTCTGCGGAACACCCTGTGGATCACGCTGCTGGCCATGGTCATCGGCATCGTGCTGGGCGTGATCCTCGCGGTCATGCGGCAGTCGAAGAACCCGGTGACCTCGACGGTCGCGTGGTTCTACATCTGGTTCTTCCGCGGCACCCCGGTCTACGTCCAGCTGTTCCTGTGGTTCAACCTCGGCCTGGTCTTCCAGTACATCGACATCATGCCGATCTACAAGGACGAGTGGTCGGACTTCATGACCCCGTTCCTGTGCGCGCTGCTGGGCCTGGGCCTCAACGAGGCCGCGTACATGGCCGAGATCTGCCGGGCCGGCCTGAACGCCGTCGACGAGGGCCAGACCGAGGCGGCGCACGCGCTGGGCATGAGCCACGGCAGGACGCTGCGCCGGATCGTCGTGCCGCAGGCGATGCGGGTGATCGTGCCGCCGACCGGCAACGAGGTCATCAACATGCTCAAGACCTCGTCCCTGGTCATCGCCGTCCAGTATTACGACCTGCTCCAGGCCGCGCAGAACGTCGGCCGGGACTCCGGTGTCGTGGTCGAGATGCTGATCCTGGCCGCCGCCTGGTACCTGATCGCCACGACGGTGCTGAGCATCGGCCAGTTCTACCTGGAGCGCTACTACGCCCGCGGCTCCAGCCGCCAGCTTCCGCCCACCCCGTTCCAGCGCCTCAAGGCGAAGCTGGCCGGCCCGAACCGCGCCGGAGGTACGGCATGAGCAGCAGCAAGTCCGGTACCCCGATGGTCAGGGCCGAGGGCGTCCACAAGTCCTTCGGCTCGGCCCACATCCTCAAGGGCATCGACCTGGAGGTGGCGCCCCGGGAGGTCTTCTGCCTGATCGGCCCGTCCGGCTCCGGCAAGTCGACGTTCCTGCGGTGCATCAACCACCTGGAGAAGATCAACGCCGGCCGGCTGTCGGTGGACGGCGAACTGGTCGGCTACCGCGAGCACCACGGCAAGCTCTACGAGCTGCGCGACCGCGAGGTCGCCGCCCGCCGCCGCGACATCGGCATGGTCTTCCAGCGCTTCAACCTCTTCCCGCACATGACCGCGGTGGAGAACATCATGGAGGCGCCGGTCCAGGTCAAGGGCGAGTCCAAGGCGTCCGCGCGGGAGCGAGCGGTCAAGCTGCTGGACCGGGTCGGCCTGGCCGACAAGGCCGGCAACTACCCCTCGCAGCTCTCCGGCGGGCAGCAGCAGCGGGTGGCCATCGCCCGCGCGCTGGCCATGGAGCCCAAGCTGATGCTCTTCGACGAGCCGACCTCGGCCCTCGACCCGGAGCTGGTCGGCGACGTCCTGGACGTCATGAAGGACCTGGCCGCGGACGGTATGACGATGGTCGTGGTGACCCACGAGATGGGCTTCGCCCGCGAGGTCGGCGACTCGCTGGTCTTCATGGACGACGGTGTGGTGGTCGAGTCCGGCCACCCGCGCGAGGTCCTGACCAACCCGCAGCACGAGCGGACCCAGTCGTTCCTGTCCAAGGTCCTCTGAGTCCCCGCGGCCCCGCGGAACGGCGCGGCGGGCGGCACCTCGGGG
>NZ_JBNHIN010000003.1:91390-103003 GCF_050054615.1 Streptomyces sp. YGL11-2 | reverse complement strand
CCCCCCCCCCCGCCGTCCGGCACCGGGGCTACTTCAGCGCCAGCACGAGGCTGTCCGTCGGCGACGCCCATACGGCGCGCGCCTCCGCGAAGCCCGCCTCACGCAGCACCTGGGCGTGCCACCGCACGGAGGGGGTGTCGCCGTCCGCGTGCTCGCCGTAGATCGCGAAGCGCTCGGCGGTCGGCCCGGCCAGCCGCGGGTCGGCGGCGGCCAGCCGCCACCACTCGGCCCAGTCGACCGCGCCGGCTTCCTTGGCGCGGTCCATCCGCGCGTGCCGGAACGCCCGCTCGGCGGCGTCGATCCGCGGTGTGGAACCGTCGGGCATGTGGTCGGCGTTGAGGAACACCCCGCCGTCCCGGACGAGCCCGCCCAGCTGCCCGTAGAGCCCCCTCAGGTCCTCCGAGTGCAGCCAGTGCAGCGCCGTCGCGGTCAGCACCGCGTCGTACGAGTCGTGCGGCAGCAGGGCGGTCCACTGCGGGTCCTTGAGGTCGGCCCGGACGAAGCGGATCCGGTCCTCGCCCTCGAAGTGGCCCTGCGCGATGGCGAGGAGGGCCGGGTCCAGGTCGACGCCCACGCTCTCGGCCTTCGGGAACCGCTTCAGCAGCCGGTCGGAGATGCTGCCGGTGCCGCATGCCAGATCCAGCACCCTGGGCGCGGGGCCCACCAGTGCCTCGACCATGTCGAGCATCACCCGGAACCGCTCCTCGCGGTCGGGCATGTACCACTCCTGCTGCCGGTCCCAACTGTCCTGCCACGTCTGCCAGTCGTCGCCCATGGCGGTCTCGGTCATCACAACCCCTCCGGCCCGTAATACCCTCGTAGCGACAACACCCATTACGAATGCTCGCACTCGCACCTTAGACGCGTTCCCGTAAGGACTACAAGTGGAACTGGCCTATTACTCGGACTACGCCGTGCGGCTGGTCAACACCGAGCAGCCCGAGCGCGGTGGAGACACCCTCACCTCGGTCGAGGCGGTCCGCGAACTCTTCGGCCCCGCCCAGCAGGTCGCCCGGCGCGCCACCGACAGCGACGTGACCCGGCTGCGCCAGGTGCGCACCCGGCTGCGCGCCGTCTTCGAGGCCGCCGACGGCGGCGAGGAGGTACTGGCGGTGGACCTGCTCAACGCGCTGATGATGGAGTTCCCGGTCAGCCCGCAGATCTCCGGCCACGAACACCGCGACACCGACGGCCGCCCCAAGTGGCACCTGCACATCGCCGACCACGCGGCCAACGCCACCGCCGGCTACACCGCGACCGCCTGCATGGGCCTGGCCTTCCACCTCACCGAACTGGGCGTGGACCGCCTGGGCATCTGCGAGGCGCGGCCGTGCCGCAACGCCTACCTCGACACCTCGACCAACCGGTCCCGGCGCTACTGCTCCGACCGCTGCGCCACCCGCGCCAACGTCGCCGCCTACCGCGCCCGCAAACGCCTGGAGAGCGAGCGCACCGGCCGCACCGCCGACCAGGCCCAGGCGGCCACCGCCCGCGGCGAGCGCTGAACCCCGCGCGGCGGCCGGACCCGCACCCAGGCGCGGGCGACCACCAGCTCGTCGGGCACCGCCCCGAACTCCCGGCTGTCGTTCTCGACGTACGGGTTGTCGCCGCGCACCCACCAGCCGCCGTCCCGGCGCTCCACCGCCCGCTTGACGATCAGCAGGTCCTGCCGGAAGGGGTGCCGCAGCACGATGACGTCGCCGGGGCGCACCGCGGCCCCGTACCGCACCACCAGCTGGTCCCCCGGCCGGAGCGTCGGCACCATCGACGGGTTGTACACCTCGGCCAGCCCGAAGGACCGCAGCAGCCCGCCGTGCGCCGGCTCCACTCCGCCGCCGTCCTGCTCCGGCTCCCGCACCCGCCCCGGCATCCCGTACCTCCCGGTCCCGCCCCGGTTCGCACCCTTCACCGGTCCATCCTCCATCAGTCGCAACCCGGCACTGGACTTTTGCCCTAAGACCCCCGGGCCACCCGAGAAAAGCCTTCCCGCACCGAGTAATCTCGCACCTGAGAAGACGATCACGAGGAAGGACTGAACATGCTTTCCCGCCTGTTCGCCCCCAAGGTCAGGGTCAGCGCGCACTGCGACCTGCCCTGCGGCGTGTACGACCCGGCCCAGGCCCGCATCGAGGCCGAGTCGGTCAAGGCCGTCCAGGAGAAGTACCAGGCCAACGAGGACACGGACTTCCGCGCCCGCGCCATCCTGATCAAGGAGCAGCGCGCCGAGCTGGCCAAGCACCACGTCTCGGTTCTGTGGAGCGACTACTTCAAGCCCCCGCACTTCGAGAAGTACCCGCAGCTCCACCAGCTGGTCAACGACACCCTCAAGGCCCTCAGCGCCGCCAAGGGTTCCAACGACCCGAAGACGGGCGAGAAGGCCCTGGAGCTCATCGCCGAGATCGACAAGATCTTCTGGGAGACGAAGAAGGCCTGATCTTTGGCTAGGCCGTCTGACCTGCGGTTCCGCGGGTCGCATTGCCTATCTGTCCGCACCCGGTCCGCAGGCCGCCGAGCACGGCGTCCATGACGGAGCGGGTGCGGTCTTCTTCTCCCGGCCACAGGTGCGCGTAGATCCGCAGCGTGATGACCGCGGACGCGTGGCCGAGGACCAGCTGGACCTGCTTGACGCTCGCTCCGCCGGCGATGAGGGCGGAGGCGAAGAAATGCCGCAGGTCGTGGGTCACCATGTGCGGCAGCTCGACGGACCTGCGGCCCTCGCGCTCGGCCGCCGCGTTCTCTGCCTACTGCGGCGCCTTGCGGGCGCAGTTCCACTCGGTCTTCCATCGGCGGTAGTTGAGAGGTTCGCCCTCTTCCATGGTGAATAGCCACTCTTTCGAGGGGCGTGCGGCGAGGTGTGCGAGGAGGGCGTCGGTGACGCTCTCGCCGACCGGTACGGTCCGCCGCGATTTGCCGGTCTTCGGTGCACGCCGCCCGCTGGCCAACATGAAGGCCGGTGCCTTCCTCGACCTCAAGCGTCGGCTGCTCGCCCTCGGCGCCGACCCCGCCGCCCTGGGACTGCTGGACGCCGCCATGGACGCCGACCGCATCATCGACGCCGCCCTCGCCCCGCCGGAGGACCTCGACCTGCACCCGCTCGCCGAGTGGGTCCACACCCGCGACACCGCCCGCATGATCGCATGGGCGGTCAACGGCACACCGCCACCGGCCTTACGGGACCGGAGTCCCTCCCGTCGAGGCCCTGTGGCCACAGCCCCCTTGATGGGAGCCCAGTACCGCACCACCCTCTTCACGAACCTCCGGGAAGCCGTCCACGCTGCCGACGGCGGGGACAGCCGCGCGCTGCTCCGCCGCCAGGCGCTCTACCTCACCTCCTACGACAGCAGCCCCGAAGCCAACTCCTGGACCGCGCACGCCCTTCACGCCCGCCGCGGGATCGCCTCGGTCCAGGGTGGTTCCCCGCGCTGGGCCGAGGCCCGCTCCACTGCGGCAGCCCTTGCCCGCCGAGGCGACCCGGTCCCGCCCTGGACTTCATCGACCGGGCCATGGCCGACGACGACGCGGCCGAGGCCGCCAACCTCAACTACTGGGCGTACTGGATGGGCGCCCTGCGCGAACCGCAGGCCAGCGATCACTTCTTGGCCGACCGCGCGCTGACCGGCTGGGACCGGGTCACCCTTCTGCGCGGCCTCGCGCGCGGCTTCGTCGAGTCGCCTGGCTACGTTGCCCTGTACGCCCACTCCCTGTGGGCACTGTTCACCACGCATCCATGGCTTCCGCAGGCATCGCCGGCACTCGCCCACTCCCTCGCCGGCCGGGTGGCGCGGATACTCGACGCTGGCGTGATCTCCCCACGATCCCGGCGCGAACTGAGCGCCGTTCACTACGTTCTACGCGATCAGCAGCACTGACACCGGAGGGCACCATGGCGGACGAGACGATCAACGCGCGGGGCACGGCGGGGTACCTCCTGGAGATGGGCATGCTCAAGCGCGCCAAGCGCACCGGCTGGTGGATCGCCGGAGTCAAGGACCCGAGAGCATCGCCGAACACAGCTTCCGCGTCGGCATCATCGGCGCCGTCCTGGCGATGATGGAAGGAGCCGACCCCGCCAAGGTCGCCCTGATGTGTCTCTTCCACGACACCCAGGAGACCCGCGTCGGCGACATCCCCCACATCGGTCGCCGCTACGTCCCAGCCGCCTCCAACGAGAACGTCACCGCCGACCAAGTGTCCGCCGCCCACCCCGCCGTTGCAGCCGGCGTGCAGCGCGTCGTCGAGGAGTACGAGAACGGCGACTCCCTCGAAGTCGTCGTCGCCCACGACGCCGACAAGCTCGAATGCCTCGTCCATGCCGTCGAGTACCGCGAACAGGGCTGCGCCAACGTCCAGAACTGGATCGACACCAGCGTCGCCAAACTCAAGACCGCCTCGGCGCAGGCCCTCGCCGAGGCAGCGCTGAACATGTCATCGATCGAGTGGCAGAAGACCTATCTGGGCTGAGCGCTGCCAGGATCGGCCGGCTGATTTCTCCGGGGTGAATTTCTTCGGTCCTGGGTTGCAGCCACGGATGGCACTGGCCTACTGCGTAGCGTTGCACGTTTCGCAACGGCTGATCCCAGCGAGGCCGGTATTGCCCTCGGTAGGCCGAAGCGGTTCGGAAGCCGACAGCCGCCACCAGGCACCTGGAGCGGGAGCGGTCACCCAGCCGAACTTCGGTGCCTGGATGGCGCTGTCGCTCAGATGGGCACACCCAGGTAGGTGCGCTTTGCCCTCGTAGTGAATGATGATCGCGCCCTTTGGCCAGCCCGACCATTTCGCCTCGCCTTCGCCAGACCGGTAGCCGGTACGCCGCACACCCCCATCAGGCGCGCAGTCAGCGCAGTTGTGCAGTTCATGGCGTTCGCAGTACGACAAGACCGTCCCCCTGTGCGCGTCGTTCGGGCGTCGAGCTTAGGGGTGGCGGCCCCGGCCGGTCAGGCGATCTCTTCGATCAGTTGGCGGATGCGCTGTTCGATCTCGTCGCGGATGGGGCGGACGGCGTCGACGCCCTGTCCTGCGGGGTCGGGCAGTTGCCAGTCGAGATAGCGCTTGCCGGGGAAGACGGGGCAGGTGTCCCCGCAACCCATGGTGATCACGACGTCGGATGCCTGGACCGCTTCGGTGGTGAGCACTTTGGGTACTTCGGCCGAGATGTCGATGCCGACTTCGGACATCGCTTGTACGACGGCGGGGTTGACGGTGTCGGCGGGGGCGGAGCCGGCCGAGCGCACCTCGACGCGGTCGCCCGCGAGGTGGGTGAGGAAGGCTGTGGCCATCTGGGAGCGGCCGGCGTTGTGGACACAGACGAACAGCACGGACGGCAGGGCAGCGGTGTCAGACACGGGTGGGTTCCTCCTGCGGTGCGGCGAGGGGCGAGGTGTAGAAGTGGCGGGCCCACAGGGCGACGTAGACGAGGCCGATGAGGACCGGTACCTCGATGAGGGGGCCGACGACACCGGCAAGGGCCTGTCCGGAGGAGGCACCGAAGGTGGCGATGGCGACGGCGATGGCCAGCTCGAAGTTGTTGCCCGCAGCGGTGAACGCGAGCGTCGTGGCTCGTGCGTAGTCCAGGCCGACCGCGCGCCCGAGGGCCATGGATCCGGCCCACATCACGGCGAAGTAGACCAGCAGAGGAGCGGCGATGCGGGCGACGTCGAGGGGGCGGGAGGTGATGGCGTCGCCTTGCAGGGCGAAGAGGACGACGATCGTGAACAGCAGCCCGTAGAGGGCGAACGGGCCGATCTTCGGCAGAAGCGTGGACTCGTACCAGGTGCGGCCCTTGGCGCGTTCGCCGAGGCGGCGGGTGAGGTAGCCGGCGGCGAGGGGGATGCCGAGGAAGATCAGAACGCTGCGGGCGATCTCCCATACCGAGACGTTGAGTCCTGCCTGTTCCAGGCCGAGCCAGCCGGGGAGGACGGAGAGGTAGAACCAACCGAGGGCCGAGAACGCAATCACCTGGAAGACCGAGTTCAGGGCGACCAGGACTGCGGCGGCTTCGCGGTCGCCGCAGGCCAGGTCGTTCCAGATGATCACCATGGCGATGCAGCGGGCCAGGCCCACGGTGATCAATCCCGTGCGGTACTCGGGCAGGTCCGGCAGGAACAGCCAGGCCAGCGCGAACATCACGGCCGGGCCGACGACCCAGTTCAGCAGCAGGGACGGCAGGAGCAGGCGCCGGTCGCTGGTGACGGTGTCGAGCCGGTCGTAGCGGACCCTGGCCAGGACTGGATACATCATCACCAGCAGGCCGAGCGCGATCGGCAGCGAGACACCGGTGACGGTGACCTTTGCCAGCGCGCCCCCAAGGCCCGGCACCAACCGTCCCAGGCCCAGCCCGACCGCCATCGCGGCCAGGATCCACACGGCGAGGAAGCGGTCGAGGAACGACAGCCGGCCGGCCACCCCCGACTCGCGTGCGGCGGCGCTCACGAGCAGCCCCTTGCGACCTCGGCGCGAACGGGCAACGCCTCACCTGCAGGGCGGGTGAGGATGCCGGCGAGGCGGTCGGTCATCTCCGGCATCAGCCAGTAGTAGACCCACGTGCCGCGCCGCTCGCAGTCGATCAGACCAGCCTGTCGCAGCAGCTTGAGGTGGTGGGAGATCGTCGGCTGGGAGAGGTCGAAGGCGGGGGTGAGGTCGCAGACGCAGACCTCACCCCCGGCCCGCGAGGCGATCATCGACAGCAGCCGCAGCCGGACCGGGTCGCCCAGCGCCTTGAACACCTTCGCCAGCTCCACGGCCTGCCCCTCGTCGAGTGGGGCCGTCAGCAGGCCCGGGCAGCAGGCATCGACCGCGTCATCCTGGCCGAGCACCTCAAGCTCTTGATTCGACATGCGTCTATGTTGACGTTCTTCGATTCAGGGCGCAACCTTGCATCGAAAGACTTCAATGCAATCGGTTCGGAGGCATGCCGTGTCCCGTGCCCAGCTCGCCCTGCGCGTCAGCGACCTGGAGGCGTCGATCACCTTCTACGCGAAGCTGTTCGGCACCGAACCCGCCAAGCGCCGCGAGGGCTACGCCAACTTCTCCCTCGCTGAGCCGCCCCTGAAGCTTGTTCTGATCCAGGGTGAGCCCGGGCAGGAGACCCGCCTCGACCACCTCGGCGTGGAAGTCGACTCCACCGAGCAGGTCACCGCCGCAACCAACCGCCTCAAGTACGCCGGCCTGGCCACCTTCGAGGAGAACGACACCTCCTGCTGCTACGCCCTCCAGGACAAGGTCTGGGTCCACGGCCCCGGCCAGGAGCCGTGGGAGGTCTACGTCGTCAAGGCCGACGCCGACACACTCGGCAAGAGCGCCGACACGACAGCGGGCCTGACCGGCGAAAGCTGCTGCGCGGGCGTGGCCGAATAGTCGACCCCGCGCGTGCCCTGCCGTTCGCAGATGTGCACCCCAGCGGGCACACCCAGTCCGCACACAGTCCGCAAGACACCCGATCGAGACCGTCGCACCCCGTCGCCAGCAGTCAGCAAAAGCCAGGTCAGCGGCCTACAGCGGCAGGTCGCCGACCCGGCCGATTACTTGGCGACGAAGAAGGCGTAACCCGCCGCACGTCGTAGCCCTCCCCACAGCACCCGGCATCCGCGCGGAGCCGGGTGCTGTGGGCGTTTCGGGGCCCCGGGAGAGGCGCTGAGAACAATTTCCTCGCGGATGTCGATCCCGACGTCCCCGGTTCGTCGAGTGGATGACCGCGCACCGCGCATCGCGGCGTCGCGGAACACGCGGAGATGCGCGGAACACGCGAAGTACGCGGAACGCACGGCATACGCAGAGGAGATCGTGATGCGCTTCATGATGCTGGTCCGGATCGACGAGAGGACGGCGCCCGCCGCCGGGCCGAGCCCGGAGCTGATGGCCGAGATGGGCAGGCTGATGGACGAGATGACCAAGGCCGGGGTGCTGCTGGACACGGCCGGCCTGCGACCGAGTGCGGAGGGCAGCCGGGTGCGGCTGTCGGGCGGGAAGCTGAGCGTGACGGACGGGCCGTTCGCCGAGGCCAAGGAGGTCATCGGCGGCTATGCGCTGCTCCAGGCCGCCTCGAAGGAGGAGGCCGTCGAGTGGGCGAAGCGGTTCCTGCGGGTGCACGGGGACGAGTGGGAGGTCACGACCGAGATCCGGCAGGTGGAGGAGCCGCCGCCGGGGGCGTAGGCGGCGGTGACGCACCCGCGCCGCGGTGCGGTTTGCCGGGGCGCGGCGCGGGTGTTCTGATGTGGCCGTGGCAGCGGAGGAGACGGCGGCGGGCGAGGCGCGGCGGGCGGTCGAGGCGGTGTTCCGGATCGAGTCGCCGCGGCTGGTCGCCGGGCTGACCCGGATCGTCCGCGATGTGGGGCTCGCCGAGGAGCTGTCGCAGGACGCGCTGGTGGCCGCGCTGGAGCGGTGGCCGGAAACGGGTGTCCCGGACAATCCCGGAGCCTGGCTGATGGCCACCGCCAGGAACCGGGCGATCGACCTGGTGCGCCGCCGGGAGCGGCTGGCGCGGAAGGTCGAGGCCCTGGGGCGGGAGGCGGAGCACCAACCGGGCCCGTCCGAGGCCGACTTCGCGCGGGTCCTCGACCCCCGGGTGATCGAGGACGACCTGCTGCGGCTGGTGTTCGTCGCCTGCCATCCGGTGCTGTCCACCCAGGCGCGGGTGGCGTTGACCCTGCGGCTGCTCGGCGGGCTGCGGACGGACGAGATCGCCCGCGCCTTCCTGGTGTCCGAGACGACCGTGCAGCAGCGGATCGTCCGAGCCAAGAAGAAGCTCGCCGCGGCCGGGGTGCCGTTCGAGGTGCCGGCCGCCGGGGAGTTGGCCGGCCGGCTGTCGTCGGTGCTGGAGGTCGTCTACCTGGTCTTCAACGAGGGGTACGCGGCGACGGCCGGCGACGACTGGATGCGTCCGGCGCTGTGCGAGGACGCGCTGCGGCTGGGCCGGATGGTGGCCGGGCTGCTTCCGGACGAGCCGGAGGCGCACGGCCTGGTGGCGCTGATGGAGATCCAGGCGTCCCGGTCGGCCGCGCGGACCGGGCCGGCGGGCGAGCCGGTCCTGCTGCTGGAGCAGAACCGCGCGCGCTGGGACCGGCTGCTGATCCGGCGCGGGCTGGCCGCCCTGGCCCGCGCCGAGGAACTGGGCGGCGCCGTCGGCCCGTACGCCCTCCAGGCCGCGATCGCCGCCTGCCACGCGCGGGCGCGGACCGCGCGGGAGACCGACTGGCCGCGGATCGCGGTGCTGTACGAGGCGCTGGGGCGGGTCGCGCCGTCCCCGGTCGTGGAGCTGAACCGCGCGGTGGCGGTCGGGATGGCGTACGGGCCGGGACAGGGCCTGGCGGTGGCGGACGAGTTGGCGGCGGAGCCGGCGCTGGCGGGCTACCACCTGCTGCCGAGCGTCCGCGGCGATCTGCTGGCACGGCTGGGGCGGGCCGCGGAGGCCCGGGAGGAGTTGCTGCGGGCGGCGTCGATGACCCGCAACGCCCGCGAGCGGGCCCTGTTGGTGGAGCGGGCGGCGCAGGTGGAGCGGGAGGGCCGGTTGCGGCCGCCGGCGGGCACCGCGCCGGATGGAGATGCCGGGCGATAGCCCGCGCGTATCCCCCCGGGGGCCGCGCTACCCGCCGACCATCAGCGGGCCGTCGTGCCGGACCAGCCAGTCGCGGTACGCCTCGCTCGCCCAGGCGATCTCCATGTACGAGGCGGTCAGATCGGCGAACAGGTCGTCGGCGGGGGCGGCCGCGGCGCCGTCCGGGCGGCAGGCCATGAAGAGGCGGACGGCCAGCGGGTCGCCGTGCAGCGGGCGGATCGCCATGCCGGGGCGGTCGCGGGCGGTGGGCTGGCAGGGGGTGACGACCTCGCCGGCCGTGACGAGGTCCACGGCGGTGAGGTAGTCGCCGTGCACCACACGGGGGTTGATCCCGGCGGCGGCCCAGATGCGGCGCAGTCCGGCCCACTCGCCGTCGACGGTCGGGTCGACCATCCACTGGTCGGCCGCGAGGTCGGCGACCCGGACGACGGACCGGGCGGCGGCCGGGTGGGTGTCCGCGAGGGCGATGAACTGGGGCTCCCTGGCGAGGAGTTCGTGCTCCACCAGGCCCTCGGGCACGCGCAGCGGGGCGCCCTCGACCTCGTGCACGAAGGCGGCGTCGAGCTGCCCCGTCGCGACCATGTGCAGCAGGGCGTTGGCGGACACATCGGTACGTATCGTGGTGTCGGTCTCCGGCAGCCGCACCCGCAGCCGCCGCAGCCAGCCGGCCACCGCGGGGCTGTTCGTACTGCCGATGTGCAGCCGGGCGCCCTCCTCGCGGACGGAAACCGACGCGATCTCCTCGACAAGCGCGCGCATCTCGGCCACTATCGGCCGGGCCCGGCACAGCACCGAATGCCCGAGGGGTGTCGGCCGGCTGCCGCTCGGTTCACGGAAGAAGAGCTGGCCGCCGAGGGCTTTCTCGATACGGCGCAGCTGGGTCGTCAAGGAAGGCTGGGTCATACCCAACTGCCGCGCCGCCTTGCGTACGCTGCCGGTGTCGGCGATGGCGCACAACGCGCGAAGATGCCTTACCTCTAGCTCCACGTCCGGAGCATAAACGCGCAGGCGCAGGTCACACCAGACTCTTAAACCTGCCTGAACACCCGCTTTTTCACAGGGATATTGCCTGGCGCTATCGCCACCTGGCATCTCCGTCTTCCGGGCGAACTCCGTTCAGACTCAACGGCACCAAGAAATCCGCAGGGCCCCGGCCGCCGCCCCACACGGCGGCCGTACGGCCCTCGGAGATTAAGGAGCCCCCCACATGAAATCTCCCAAGACGGCGCTGTCGGCAGCGCTCGGACTGGGCCTCGCCGCCGCGCTCGCAGCCGCAGCGCCGGTCTCGGCAGCTTCCCCCTCGACCCATGCCAACTCCTACCGCAGCACCCCCGCTTCGATCGCCGCGTACACCGGATCGGCGGCCGAGAAGGCCGACACCAAGGCGTTCTTCGAGGCGGTCATGAAGTCGGCCCGCGCCAAGATGAAGGCGCACCCGCACGCGGCGGCGGTCACCGTCACCTACGACGCCAGCGCCGCCCCGACGTACCAGAGCCAGATATCCCAGGCCGCTTCCATATGGAACGGCGCGGTGCAGAACGTCAAGCTCCAGGAGGGCAGCGGCGGCGACTTCCAGTACAAGGAGGGCGACGACCCGCGCGGTTCTTACGCCAGCACCGACGGCCACGGCAAGGGCTTCGTCTTCATCGACCACAAGCAGTCCCAGGAGTACAACTCCACGCGCGTGGTCGCCCACGAGACCGGCCATGTGCTGGGCCTGCCGGACCACTACGAGGGTCCGTGCAGCGAGCTGATGTCCGGCGGCGGCCCCGGCCCGTCCTGCCAGAACACCCAGCCGGACGCGAACGAGCGCGCCAAGGTGGACCAGCTCTGGGCCAACGGCCTGGCCGGCGTCCGCTTCGGCACGGCCGCCTGACACCCCGGGCGGCCGGGTGGCCGCTTCGGCCGCCCGATGACGCGGTACGGCGGTGGCCGGCCGCTCTCCGGCCGGGCTGACGGGGCCGGGGAACGGCCGGCGGCCCGCGGGCCGACGAGGACCGGTACCTGGCGGCCGGCCCTCGTGTCCCCACCGGCCCGGGTGTTCCGTACGTCCGCCCCCGCGG
>NZ_JBNHIN010000003.1:81172-91243 GCF_050054615.1 Streptomyces sp. YGL11-2 | reverse complement strand
GGTTTTCTGTACTTCCGCCCCTGTGGTGGGGCTCCTCCGGGAGCCCCACCGCTCGCGTATGTCCGGGCGGTTGGCGGGCCCCGGCGGCAGCGGCCCTGCCGGGGTCAGCCCCAGAGGGCCCGAGCGAGGGCCACTCCGGCGAAGGCGGCGGCGAGTCCGGCGAGCAGGCTCAGCACGACGTTGGCCGCCGCGTAGAGGCGCGCCCCGTCGGTGGTCAGCCGCAGGGTCTCGTAGGAGAAGGTCGAGTACGTCGTCAGTGCCCCGCACAGGCCCGTACCGACCAGCAGTTGGGCGTGCGAGGTGGCCGCGCCGGCGGCGACCGCGCCGGTCAGCGTGCCGAGGATCAGGCTGCCGGACACGTTGACGGCGAAGGTCCCCCAGGGGAAGACGCTGTCGTGCCGGGCCTGGACGAAGCGGTCGGTGAGGAAGCGCAGCGGTGCCCCGACCATGGCACCGGCCACCACCAGCAGCCAGTTCACCCGCGTCCGCCCTCCCCGCCGGCGGCCGGGTCCGGCCGCCCCTGGTACACGAACATCTCGCACGGGTCGAGCGTCACCAGGCCCCCGTCCGCAAGGAGTTCGTCCAGCTGCGGCAGGAACCCGCGGATCCGGTCCGCGGCGTCGACGGCGACCACCGCGACCGGCAGTTCCTCGCTGAGCGACAGCAGCCGCTGGGTGTGGATCACGGAGGTGGTCCCGAAGCCCTCGATGCCGCGGAAGACGCTGGCCCCGGCCAGTCCCGCCGCGCGGGCCCGGTGCACGATCTCCGCGTAGAGGGGCCGGTGGTGCCACACCTCCTGCTCGCCGACGACCACCGTCAGCCGCAGCGCCGAAACCCCGCGGCCCGTCGCCCCGTTCACCGCCCCGTTCGCCGTGCCGTCGGTCATGCCGTCCGCCGCCTCAGTCCGAAGAGCGCCCGGGTCGCGGCCATCGCGGCCGTCACGGCCGCCAGCGCGGCGAACAGGGTGGCCGCGAGATACGCCAGCGCCGCCGCCAGCCGGTGAGCCTCCACCAGGCGCTCGATGTCCACGACATACGTCGAGAAGGTGGTGAAGCCGCCGAGGATGCCGGTGCCGAGGAACGGGCGGAGCAGCCGGTGCGCCGTCCACACCTCGGTGACCAGCACCATCAGGACGCCCATCAGCGCACATCCGGACACGTTGACGACGAGCGTCGTCAACGGGAAGGCGCCGGTACCGGTGGGCCAGATCAGGGCCGCGCCGTACCGGGCCACGGCGCCGACGGCACCGCCCGCGGCCACCGCGCCGATCACCGGCCACTCGCCCTGCCAGGGCGCCGCCCGGCGGGCTCGCTCGTCCATGTGTCTCCGTGACTGACGTGATCGGGTCTGCCGGGATCATCGCGTCCGCCGAGATCGCCGACGCCCTCAGGTTAAGCCCGGCCATTTGACAGCGCTAAACATGGGATGTTCCCATCACCGGTAGAATCCTGCCGGTGAATCCGGTGAGGGAGCAGCGTGACGAGAGGACGGCCCGATGCCGCTGCGCAGCACCGCCCGTACCAGCCTGGTCGACCTGGTCATCGAGCAGATGGAGCGGCTGATCACCGAAGGCGAGTGGCCGGTGGGGACCAAGATCCCGGCCGAGCCGGTCCTGGTCGAGCAGCTGGACGTCGGCCGCAACACCGTCCGGGAGGCGGTCCGCGCGCTGGTGCACACCGGAATGCTGGAGCCCCGGCAGGGCGACGGGACGTACGTCCGCGCCCGCAGCGACTTCGGCGCCGCCGTGCAGCGGCGGCTGCGCCGCGCCGCCCACCTGGAGGCGTACGAGGTGCGGGCCTGCCTGGAGCGCGACGCCGCCCGCCATGCCGCCCTGCGCCGTACCGACGAGGACCTGGCCGCGCTGCGCGAGGCGCTGGCGGTGCGCGGCCGGGCCTGGGAGTCCGGCGACGTGGCCCGGTTCGTGGAGGCGGACATGCGGTTCCACCGGGCCGTCCCCGCCGCCGCGCACAACAGCGTGCTGGCCGAGCTCTACGAGCACCTGACCGACGCGCTGCGCGGCACGCTGGAGGCGGTGGTGGCCACTCCGCTGCTGCCCGACGCGGTGCGCCACCAACTGGACGCGCACACCGCCATCGTCGACGCCATCGAGGCGCAGGACCCGGACGCCGCCGAGCGCGCGGCGCTGGCGCATCTCACCGAGGCCGCCGACGCGCTGCGCGAACCGCCCACGGGCACCGCGTAGCCGACGGGCGCCGCCGCGCCGCGCCCCGGCCGCACCGGCTCCACCACACCGACCGCACACCACCGACGCGCGCGCGTCACCACGCGACGAGGGAAGGCCACCACCCATGACGGAAGGACCGGCAGGCATCACGGCAGGCATAACGGCGGCGCCGGAGCGGCCCGTTGAGCAGGCCGCGGCGCCCCCGGGCACGCCCGCCCCGGCCGGTGCCACCGGGCGCCCCGCGCTCCACCTGGGCGTCGGCGTCATCCTGCTGGCGCTGAACCTGCGCCCGGCGCTCGTCGCGGTCTCCCCGCTGGCCGGCACCATCCGCGCCGAGAGCGGCATGTCGGCCGCCGCCACCAGCCTGCTCACCGCGCTGCCGCTGCTCTGCTTCGGCCTGCTCGCACCCCTCGCGCCGCGGCTGGGCCGGCGCTTCGGCATGGAGCGGTCGCTGCTCGGCACGATGGCGCTGATCTGCCTGGGCACCGGGCTGCGGCTGCTGGACTCGGTCGTCGCGCTGTTCGCCGGCACCGTCGTGATCGGTGCCGGGATCGCCGTCGCCAACGTCCTGCTGCCCGGCCTGATCAAGCGGGACTTCCCAGCGAAGGCCGGCCTGATGACCGGGCTGTACTCCATGTCGCTGTTCGGCGGCGCCGCGCTCGCGGCCGGTGTCACCGTGCCCGTGCAGCAGGCCGCCGGACTCGGCTGGCAGGCCACGCTGGCCTGTTGGGGCGCGCTCGCGATCGTCGCGCTGCTCGTCTGGCTGCCGCAGCTCCGCAGCCGCACCCGGGTGCCGGCCGCCGCGGCCCGGGAGGCCGCCCGTCCCGTACGCGGGCTGTGGCGCGACCCGCTGGCCTGGCAGGTCACCGGCTTCATGGGGCTGCAGTCGCTGAGCTACTACGCAGCCGCCGCCTGGCTGCCGACGATGCTCAAGGACGCCGGGATGGGCGCGGGCGACGCCGGCTGGATGCTGTCGTTCTCCTCGCTGCTGGGCATCACGGGGTCGTTCCTGGCACCGGTCGTCGTCGGCCGCCGGCTGCCGGCCGGGGCGCTGGCGGCGCTCGGCGCGGTGCTCTGCGCGAGCGGCTGCGCCGGCATGCTGGTGGCGCCGGTCGGCGGTGCGTACCTGTGGATGGCCCTGCTCGGCCTGGGCCAGGGCGCGGCGATCAGCCTCGCACTGCTGTTCATCGTGCAGCGCGCCCCCGATGCCCGGCACACCGCCCAACTCTCCAGCATGGCCCAGTGCTTCGGCTACATCCTCGCGGCCACCGGCCCGGCCGTCCTGGGCGCGGTGCACGACGCCTCGGGCACCTGGACCGTCCCGCTGGCCGTCCTGCTGGCGCTGCTGCTCCCGCAGGTCGCGGTCGGCCTGGGCGCGGCCCGGCCGCGGCACGTGACCGGACGGTGAGCGCGCGGGCCCGCGGTGACGGGGCCGCAAGCCGATACGGCTAGAGCCAGCCGTTCCGCTTGAAGCCGCGGTGCATCACCCAGCAGATCCCCAGCATCAGCGCCATCACGAGCGGATAGCCGAACGTCCAGCTCTTCTCCGGCATGTGCTCGAAGTTCATGCCGTAGATGCCGGTGACCATGGTGGGGACGGCCAGGATCGCGGCCCAGGCGGACATCCGGCGCATCGCCTCGTTCTGGGCGTTGGCGACCTCGGCGAGATGCGCCTGCAGTATGGAGTTGAGCAGTTCGTCGAAGCCGGTGATCTGCTCCCGGACCCGGTCCAGGTGGTCGGCGACGTCCCGGAAGTAGGTCGTGATCCGGGGGTCGATGTACGGCGTCGGCTTGTTCGCGAGTTGCTGGAGGGGGCGGTCCAGCGGGGTCACCGCCCGCTTCAGCTCCAGGAGTTCGCGCTTGAGCTGGTAGATGCGGCCGGCGCCACCACCGCCCCGTACGGAGAAGACCTCGCTCTCGACGTCGTCGATGTCGTCCTGGACGGCGGCGGCGACGTCCAGGTAGTCGTCCACCACGTGGTCGGCGATGGCGTGCAGTACGGCGGACGGGCCAAGCGCCAACTGGTCGGGGTCGCACTCCAGTTGCTCGCGCAGCGGGCCCAGCGAGCCGTGCCCGCCGTGCCGTACGGTGATCACGAAGTCGGCGCCGGTGAAGACCATGATCTCGCCGGTGTCCACGACCTCGCTGGTGTCGGTGAGCCGGTCGTGCTCGACGTAGCGGCAGGTCTTGAAGACGGTGAACAGCGAGTCGTCGTACGCCTCCAGCTTGGGCCGCTGGTGGGCGTGGACCGCGTCCTCCACCGCGAGCGGGTGCAGCCCGAACAGCTCGACGATTCCGGCGAATTCCACCTCGGACGGCTCGTGCAGGCCGATCCAGACGAATCCGTCACCGGACGCGCGGACCTGGTGGAGCGCCGCCTCGGCCGACCGCTGGCCGTCCTGGCGCACACCGGAGACGTACACCGCGCAGTTCACCACGGCGGTGCCGAGCGGCGAGCGGGCGGGGTGGCTGAGGTCGACGCCGCCCTGGCGCGGCTGCGGCAGCCGGACGGCTTTGCGGAGGTTGCTGATCATCGACACCGCGCCAGTATCGCCTCGGGGCGCACAAGGAGTACCGCGGACGGGCCGATTTTGCGCAGTCCGCACCGGAAGGTGATCGGAACCATCCCCTCCGTTTGCCCTTGTACGCCCCCCGGGGGTGCGCTCCCCCACACCGCCCGCCCGGCCGGAACCGGTCAGGAGACCAGCACCCGTTCGTCCCGTTCCGCGGCCGGGTCCGCCTCGGCCGCGTCGGGCGCGCCGTGCTGCCGCGCCCGCCGCGGCAGCAGGAACAGCAGCCCGAAGACCAGCACCAGACCGCCGGCTATCCACCACAGGGAGTTGCCGGTGGCGGGGATGAAGGACGCGCCGGCATCCTTGCCGTCGCCGACCACCCCGAAGAACGCCACCGACGAAAAGGCCAGACCCAGCGCATTGCCCACCTGCCCGGTGGTGTTGAAGATGCCGGAGGCCGAGCCGGAGTGCTCGGTGGGCACCTCGGAGAGCACCACGTCGGTGATCGGCGCGACGATCAGGCCCATACCGGCGCCCATCAGGAGCATCGCGGGAGCCATCTGCCAGGACTGCATGGCGGTGCCGTAGTGGCCGGCCGCCCAGAGGTAGAGGAGGGCGCCGGAGAGCATGACCAGCGCGCCGGCCTGGAGCACCTTGCGGCCGAAGCGGGGCACCAGCTTCTGTACGGACATCCCGGCCGCGGCCGAGCAGGCGAGGGAGAACGGGATGCCGGTCAGCCCGGCGTGCAACGGGCCCCAGCCCAGCCCGAGTTGCATGTGGAGCGTCCAGATGAGGAAGAAGAGGCCGCTGACCGCGCCGAAGATGAGCTGCACGCCGGCGCCGGCGGCGAACGTCCTGATCCGGAAGAGGGAGAGCTCGACCAGAGGCGAGCCGTCCCTGCGGGCCTTGGTGCGCTCGTAGCGGACGAACACCGCGAAGACGAGCGGGGCGGCGGCCATGGAGACGAAGCCCCACACCGGCCAGCCGGCCTCGCGGCCCTGGGTGAGCGGGTAGAGCACCATCAGCAGGCCGAGGGTGGCCAGCGCCGTGCCGACCAGGTCGAGGCGGAGCGCGGTGGCCGCCCTGGACTCGCCGATGAAGCGGCGGCCGAGGACGATACCCACGATTCCCACGGGCAGGTTGATCAGGAAGATCGGGCGCCACTGCAGGCCGAAGAGGTCGCCCTGGGTGAGCAGCGCGCCGATCAGCGGACCGCAGACCGCGCCCAGCCCGATCACCGCGCCGAACATGCCGAAGACCTTGCCCCGTTCATGGGCCGGGAAGCTGACGTGGATGATCGCCAGCACCTGCGGCACCATCAGCGAGGCCATCGCGCCCTGGAGCACCCGCGCGGCGACCAGCATCCCCGGGTCCGCGGCGAGACCGCACAGCGCGGAGGCGACGGTGAAGCCCCCCATCCCGAGCAGGAAGAGCTTCTTGCGGCCGTGGATGTCGCCGAGCCGGCCGCCGGTGATCAGGCCGACGGCGAAGGCGAGGGCGTATCCGGCGGTGACCCACTGGACGGCGCTGAAGCCGGCGCCGGTGTCCTTCTGGATGCTCGGTATGGCGATGTTGACGATGGTCGCGTCGACCAGGTCCATGAAGCTGGCGGTGAGCACCACGGCGAGGGCGAGCCAGCGTCTGCGGTCGGCGGGCACGGGGGCCGCCTCGGCCGCGTCGGGCGCGATCGGGTCGGGCGCGGTCATGGGCGTGTCTCCTAGGGAGCCGAGAGGGACAGAGGGGCCGGGCCGGCGGCGCCGCACTCCCGGCACCGCCTCGACGTCCTCGACACTAGAGGGCTTCTAGGACAGCTCCGGTCCTACTTCCTGCACCATCATCGGTCCATGAGTGAGACATCGGCACGACTGCTGAATCTGCTGTCCCTGCTCCAGACCCCCCGCGAATGGCCCGGCAGCGAGCTGGCCGAGCGGCTGCGGGTCACCCCCCGGACCATCCGCCGCGACATCGAGCGGCTGCGCGAGCTGGGGTACCCGGTGCACGCCACGATGGGCGCGGAGGGCGGCTACCGGCTGGCCGCGGGCACCGCGATGCCGCCGCTGCTGCTGGACGACGAGGAGGCGGTGGCCATCGCGGTCGGCCTGCGCTCCACCGCCGGGCACACCATCGAGGGCATCGAGGAGGCGTCCGTACGGGCGCTGGCCAAACTGGAGCAGGTGCTGCCGTCCCGGCTGCGGCGGCGGGTGGGCACGCTGGGCACGGCCACCGTCCCGATGCCGGCCGGGGACGGCCCGACCGTCGACCCGGAGCATCTGACGGTGCTGGCCGCGGCCATCACCAACCACGAGCGGGTGCGCTTCCACTACCTGGCGGGCGCGGGCACCCGCAGCAGGCGCCTGGTGGAGCCGCACCGGCTGGTCGCCGCGGGACGGCGCTGGTACCTCGTCGCGTACGACAACGACCGCGACGACTGGCGGATCTTCCGTGTGGACCGGCTGTCCGAGCCGTTCGCCACCGGCGTGCGGACCGCGCCGCGCGAGCTGCCCGCCGCCGACGCCGGGGCGTACGTCCGGGAACGGATGCGCGGGCTGACGGCCGCGGACGGGTACCGGGCGGTGGCGACCGTCCACGGGCCGGCCGACGAGGTGGCCGCCCGGCTCGGCGGGCCGGCGGCGGGCACCGTCGAACCGCTCGGCGAGGCGTCCTGCCGCTGGCGCAGCGCGCCCGACGCGCTGCCCTGGCTGGCGGTGCGGCTGGCCATGGTGGGCCATGAGTTCACGGTGCACGAGCCGCCGGAGCTGGTCGGGTACCTGCGGGCGATGGCCGGCCGGGTGGCCCGCGCGGTGGCACCGGAGGAGACCGGAAACACGGACGCGCCCCGATGACGGATACCCCATGGGGGTATATGGTTCTGCGTAGTGAACGGGCCGCCGGCAGCCGTCGGCGCCCCTCGGCCTCGCGATGAGGAGACGCCATGACGGCCCTGACCACCCCGGTCAAGCTCGGTGGCTACGCACTGATCCTGCTCGCCGTCCTCGCCGCCGGATTCGGCCTCGGCCGCGCGTTCGCCCCCGGCGACCGGGACGCCCCCACCCACGTGCCTCCCGCGCGGCACACCCGTACCGTGGACCACTCGCAGCACCCCGAGGAGCAGTCATGACCACCGCCGTCGCAGACCACGTCGAGCTGGAGATCGGCGGCATGACCTGCGCCTCGTGCGCGGCCCGCATCGAGAAGAAGCTCAACCGCATGGACGGGGTGACCGCCACCGTCAACTACGCCACCGAGAAGGCGCAGGTGGCGCTCGCGCCGGACAGCGGCGTGGCGACCGCGGACCTGATCGCCACCGTGGAGAAGACCGGCTACACGGCCGCGGTCCCCGAACCGCCCGCCCCGGAGCCGGCCGCCGGGGAGGCCGGCGGCGACCGCGCCCCGGACCCCCTCGCCGCGCTCCGCCGGCGCCTGCTCACCGCCCTCGCGCTCTCCGTCCCCGTGGTCCTGATGGCGATGGTCCCGGCACTCCAGTTCACCAACTGGCAGTGGCTGTCGCTGACCCTGGCCGCCCCGGTGGTGGTGCACTCGGCCTGGCCGTTCCACAAGGCCGCCTGGACCAATCTGCGCCACGGCACCGCCACGATGGACACCCTGATCTCCCTCGGCACCCTCGCCGCCTTCGGCTGGTCCCTGTGGGCGCTGTTCTTCGGCACCGCCGGCATGCCCGGCATGACCCACCCCTTCGAGCTGACCATCGCCCGCACCGACGGCAGCGGCTCGATCTACCTGGAGGCCGCGGCCGGCGTCACCACCTTCATCCTGGCCGGCCGCTACTTCGAGGCCCGCTCCAAGCGGAAGGCCGGCGCGGCCCTGCGGGCCCTGCTCGAACTGGGCGCCAAGGACGTCGCGCTGCTCCGCGACGGCCGGGAAGTGCGGGTCCCCGTAAGTGAGTTGCGCGCCGGCGACCGCTTCGTCGTACGCCCCGGGGAGAAGATCGCCACCGACGGCCGGGTCGTCGACGGCGCCTCCGCCGTGGACGCGTCGATGCTCACCGGCGAGTCCGTTCCCGTGGAGGTCTCCCCCGGTGACACCGTCACCGGCGCCACCGTCAACGCCGGCGGCCGGCTGGTCGTCGAGGCCACCCGGGTCGGCGCGGACACCCAGCTCGCCCGCATGGCGCGGCTCGTCGAGGACGCCCAGAACGGCAAGGCCGCCGCCCAGCGGCTCGCCGACCGGATCTCCGCGGTCTTCGTCCCCGTCGTCATCGCGCTCGCCGTCGGCACCCTCGGCTACTGGCTCGGCACCGGCCAGGGCGCGGTGGCCGCCTTCACCGCCGCCGTCGCCGTACTGATCATCGCCTGCCCGTGCGCCCTCGGCCTGGCGACCCCGACCGCGCTGATGGTCGGCACCGGCCGCGGCGCCCAGCTCGGCATCCTCCTCAAGGGCCCCGAGGTCCTGGAGTCCACCCGCACCGTCGACACCATCGTCCTGGACAAGACCGGCACCGTCACCACCGGCGTGATGACCCTGACCGGCGTCCACCTCGCCGAGGGCGAGACCCGGGAGCAGACCCTGCGGCTGGCCGGCGCGCTGGAGCACTCCTCCGAGCACCCCATCGCCCGGGCCATCGCCGGCGCCGCCGAGGCCGCCGAGCCGTCCGGCACCCTGCCGGTCCCCGAGGACTTCGCGGCCGTCCCCGGCCTGGGCGTCCAGGGCGTCGTCGACGGGCACGCCGTGCTGGTCGGCCGGGAGCGGCTGCTGAACGACTGGAGCCTGCACCTGCCGCCCGAGCTGGCCGCCGCCAAGAACGAGGCCGAGGCGGCCGGCGCCACCGCGGTCGCCGTCGGCTGGGACGGCGCCGCCCGCGCCGTGCTGATCGTCTCCGACGCGGTCAAGCCCACCAGCGCCGAGGCCGTCCGCCGGCTGCGCGCCCTGGGCCTGACGCCGGTCCTGCTCACCGGCGACAACAAGGCGGTCGCCGAGGCCGTCGCCGCGGAGGTCGGCATCGACGAGGTGATCGCCGAGGTCCTCCCCGAGGACAAGGTCGCGGTCATCGCGCGCCTCCAGTCCGATGGCCGCTCGGTCGCCATGGTCGGCGATGGCGTCAACGACGCGGCGGCGCTGGCCCGCGCCGATCTCGGCCTGGCCATGGGCACCGGCACCGACGCCGCCATCGAGGCCGGCGATCTCACCCTCGTCCGCGGCGATCTGCGCGCCGCCGCCGACGCCATCCGCCTCGCCCACGCCACCCTCGGCACCATCCGCACCAACCTCTTCTGGGCCTTCGGCTACAACGTCGCCGCCCTGCCGCTGGCCGCCGCCGGCCTGCTCAACCCGATGATCGCCGGCGCCGCGATGGCCTTCTCCTCGGTCTTCGTCGTCGGCAACAGCCTCCGGCTCCGCCGCTTCCGCGCCCTCGCC
>NZ_JBNHIN010000003.1:72801-81039 GCF_050054615.1 Streptomyces sp. YGL11-2 | reverse complement strand
CCCGGTGGCGCGTGTCCGGCACGCGCCACCGAGGCTCGCCCGCGCGCCCCTGCACACCGCCCGCCCATACACGCTGACGGCGGTCAGATCTCTCCAGTTCTGGCCGCCGAACATTGGCGGATCACGCAACCGTCCGCCGCCGCCCAGCGGCGACACTGGTCGAGTACCGCCCGCCCCAAGTCCAGCAGGGGGACCTCATGACCGGGTCGCGTGTCCTGGCCCTCGGCCATTACCAGCCCTCCCGCGTACTCACCAACGACGAACTCGCCACGATGGTGGAGACCGACGACGCCTGGATCCGCAGCCGCGTCGGCATCCGCACCCGACACATCGCGGCGCCGGACGAGACCGTGGACGCGATGGCCGCGGCGGCCGCCGCCAAGGCCCTGGCCGCCGGCGGGCTCGCCGCCCGGGACATCGACCTCGTCCTGGTCGCCACCTGCACCGCCACCGACCGCAGCCCCAACACCGCGGCCCGGGTCGCCGCCCGCCTCGGCATGGCCGCCCCCGCCGCGATGGACATCAACGTCGTCTGCTCCGGCTTCACCCACGCCCTGGCCACCGCCGACCACGCCATCCAGGCCGGCTCGGCGAAGAACGCCCTGGTCATCGGTGCCGAGAAGTTCACCGACGTGGTCGACTGGACGGACCGCTCCACCTGCGTCCTCGTGGGCGACGGCGCCGCCGCGGCCGTCGTCACCGCCGCACCGGAACCGCACATCAGCCCCGTGCTGTGGGGCTCGGTGCCCGAGATGGGCGGCGCGGTACGCATCGAGGGCGACCCGGCCCGCTTCTCCCAGGAGGGCCAGACCGTCTACCGCTGGGCCACCACCCAGCTCCCGGCCATCGCCCGCAAGGTCTGCGACCGCGCCGGCGTCCGCCCCGAGGACCTCGCAGGCGTCGTCCTCCACCAGGCGAACCTCCGGATCATCGAGCCGGTCGCCGAACGCATCGGCGCGGTCAACGCGGTGGTCGCCCGCGACGTCGTCGACTCCGGCAACACCTCCGCCGCCTCGGTCCCCCTGGCGCTCGCCAAACTGGTCGAGCGGCGCGACATCCCCGCCGGCGCCCCCGTCCTCCTCTTCGCCTTCGGCGGCAACCTCTCGTACGCGGGCCAGGTCATCCGCTGCCCGTAGCGCCTCTCCCCCCAGGCCCACTGCTTGCAAGCCCCCTCCCCGCGGGCCCGCTCAGCGGACGTCCAGCGGGATGTCCTGCGGGTGCTCCTCCATGTACATCACGCCGCACGTACGACAGAACGGCAGGGCGTCGGGCGTCCCCCACCTCTCGACCGACTGGGTGGCGGCGGCGGGCGCCAGCGCCCGGCCGCACATCGCCGTGGTCGCGCCCAGCCGGGCCATGTGCCACTGCTTGACCGGCGTGTCCTCGTGCGGCAGCACGCCCTCCGCATACTCAGCGCGCATCTCGTGCTCCATGGCAGGTGCACCTCCTACCGCCCACAATGCGCCGCTCCCGGGAAGGCCACAACGCCAGGGCGTACGGCCGGGCGGTGCCGGCGGCCCGGCCGTACGCACCGCCCGTGACATGGCCCGTCGGACAGGCCCCGGAACCAGGCCCTAGAACACCGACCACCCGGTGAGCGTCGTGAACTGGTCCAGCGCGGCCATCCCCGCCACGGAATTCCCGCGCGCGTCCAGCGCCGGACTCCACACGCACAGCGTGCACCGCCCCGGCACCACCGCCACGATTCCGCCGCCCACACCGCTCTTCGCCGGCAGCCCCACGCGGTACGCGAACTCCCCCGCCGCGTCGTACGTCCCGCACGTCAGCATCACCGCGTTGATGCGCTTGGCCTCACGCGCCTCCAGCAGCCGGCTGCCGTCGGCCCGCAGCCCGTGCCGCGCCAGGAAGCCCCCGGCGACCGCCAGATCCCGGCAGGTCATCTCGATCGAGCACTGCCAGAAATAGTGCTCGATGACGCTCGGCACGGGATTCTCCAGGTTCCCGAACGACGCCATGAAGTGCGCCAGCGCCGCGTTCCGGTCGCCGTGGTCCGCCTCGGAACCGGCCACGACCTGGTCGAACGCCAGCTCCGCGTTGCCGCTCTCCTCCCGCAGGAACTCCAGCATCGACGTACTCGCGTCACCGGTCAGCGTCTGCAGCCGGTCCGTCACCACCAGCGCCCCCGCGTTGATGAACGGATTGCGCGGGATCCCGTTCTCCCATTCCAGCTGCACCAGCGAGTTGAACGGCGTCCCGGAAGGCTCCCGCCCCACCCGCTTCCAGATGTCGTCGTCACCGTGGGACTGGGCCATCACCAGCGCCAGCGAGAACGCCTTGGAAATCGACTGCACGGAGAACGGGACCTCCCAGTCACCGGTCCCGTACACGTCGCCGTTGATGTCCGCCACCGCGATGCCGAAGCGGTCCGCGGACACCCGCTCCAGCGCCGGAATGTAGTCGGCGACGTGCCCGCGCCCCACGAACGGCCTCGCGAAGGCCGCTACCTCCTCAAGTACGGCCTGGTAGTCCATGGGGGACACGCTAACCCCCCGCACCGGGCGCCCCCATCGGAGGCCCCGGCCGCACGGCGGCCTGCGCCAACCGGCTCACCCGTGTCGCGCCCCGCGCCGGCATCCCCGACCCTGGCACGGGAACCGTACGACGGCCCACGCCGTTGATCCGTACGAGACCGACCAGGCCAACCGGTGGGCCCGGCCCGACAGATGACGGCCGGCCCCGGCCGACCGCACCGGTTTCACCGATGTCCATCTCACCCATGTTCTTGGAGGCAGCAATGACCGGGTTCCTCGACCGCGCCAAGGAGCAGGCCAAGCAGGGACTGGCGCAGGGCAAGCAGAAAGTCGACGAGTTGCAGCAGCAGCGGGCCGGCAACGACCTGCTGAGGAAGCTGGGCGCCGCCTACTACGCCGAGCGCCGCGGCAGTGGTACCCCGGATGCCACCCAGAGCGCCCTGACCGCCCTCGAAGCCCACATCAGCGCCCACGGCGACGGCTTCCTCCACGGCAGCTGACCACCAGCCGCACCGCCACCGCACCCCCGTCCCCACCCTCCCCGGCCCTCCCCACCCTGTGACCAGCCCCGATCCCCAGGCCCTGCGCCCCCGCCTGCCCTCCCCCGTCCAGGAGATCGACGACGAGCCGTTCTCCCGCCGGGGCATACGCCTGCTCCTCAAGCGGGACGACCTCATCCATCCCGCACTCCCGGGCAACAAGTGGCGCAAGCTGGCGCCCAACCTTCGGGCCGCGGCCGAGGCGGGCGACCGTGCGCTGCTCACCTTCGGCGGCGCGTACTCCAACCATCTGCGGGCCACCGCCGCCGCGGGCCGGCTCCTCGGCTTCGCCACCATCGGCGTGGTCCGCGGCGACGAGCTGGCCGGCGCCCCGCTCAACTCCTCGCTGGCCCGCTGCGCCGCCGACGGCATGCGGCTGCACTTCGTCGACCGCGCCGGCTACCGCCGCAAGACCGACCCGGAGTTCCTCGCCGCGCTGCACGACCGGTTCGGCGCGTTCCGCGTCATACCGGAAGGCGGCAGCAACTCCCTTGCCGCACAGGGCTGTACGGAACTGGGCCGGGAGCTGCGCGGTGCGGCGGGCACGGTCGCGGTGGCCTGCGGCACGGGCGGCACCCTCGCCGGACTCGCCGCCGGACTCGCCCCCGGCCAGCGCGCCATCGGCGTCCCGGTCCTCAAGGGCGGCCGGCCGCACTTCCTCCATGAGACGGTCGCCGGGCTCCAGCGCGCGGCCTTCGGCGGCCCGCGCGGCGACTGGCGGCTGGCGGAGGACTTCCACTTCGGCGGCTACGCCCGCCGCACCCCCGAGCTGGACGCCTTCGCCGACGCCTTCGAGGAGCGCCACGGCCTGCCCGTGGAACGGGTCTACGTCGCCAAGCTGCTGTTCGCGCTGACGGCGATGGCCGGGGAGGGCGCCTTCGCCCCCGGCACCGCGGTCGCCGCGGTCGTCACGGGCACGCCGTAACGGCCCGCGCCCCGCCCGTCCGTCAGGTCGCCGACTCCCGGTAGGCCGCCGCCTCTTCCAGGTCCAGTCGCCGCAGCAGCGTGCGCATCATCTCGTCGTCGATCCGCCGGGCGTCGCGCAGCTCGACGAACACCCGACGCTCGACGTCGATCATCTCCCGCGCGAGCCGCCGGTAGGTCTCGTCGGCCGACTCGCCGGTCACCGCGTTCACCGCGCCCAGCCGCTCCCACACGGAGTCGCGGCGGCGCTCCATGACCGTGCGCAGCCGGTCGGAGAGGGGCCCGGGAAGCGCGTTGCGCTCGTCCTGGAGGAGTTCGTCCAGTCGGGCCTCGGCGGCCCGCGACGCCTCGCTCTGCGCCTGCGCCTCGGCGAGCGTCTCGGCCTGCGCGTCCCGGCCGGGCAGCTTCAGTGCGCGGATCAGCGGGGGCAGCGTCAGCCCCTGGATGACCAGGGTGCCGATGACCGTGGTGAAGGTCAGGAAGAGGACGAGGTTGCGGGAGGGGAAGGAGCCGCCCCCGTGCACCACCGGCGGGATGGAGAAGGCGATGGCCAGCGAGACCACCCCGCGCATCCCGGCCCAGCCCACGACGACCGGCGCGGTCCAGTTCGTGTCCGGCTCCCGGGCGCGGATCCGGGCCGACAGGAAGCGCGGCAGATACGTAGCGGGGAACACCCACACGAAGCGCGCCAGCACCACCACGGCGAACAGCACGGCCGCGTACCCGAGGGCCTGTGCCGTACTGAACTCCCCCAGCCCGCGCAGCACGACCGGCAGCTGGAGCCCGATCAGCGCGAAGACCGCGGACTCCAGCACGAAGGAGACCATCTTCCAGACGGCGCCCTCCTGGAGCCGGGTCCCGAAGTCGACCTGCCAGGAGCGGTGCCCCAGGTAGAGCCCCACCACCACGACGGCGAGCACCCCGGAGGCCCCGACCTGCTCGGCAGCCGCGTAGGCGGTGAACGGGATGAGCAGCGAGAGGGTGTTCTCCAGGAGGGCCGACTCCCGCAGCCGGCAGCGCAGCCAGTGCAGCGGCACCATCAGGACGACACCGATGCCGATGCCGCCCAGGGAGGCGACCGCGAACTGCCTGATGCCGTCGCCCCAGGTGGCGCCGGCCCCCAGCGCGGCGGCCAGCGCCACCTTGTACGCGGTGATCGCGGTGGCGTCGTTGACCAGCGATTCGCCCTGGAGGATCGTCGTGATCCGGTGCGGCAGCCCCAGTCTGCGGGCGATCGCGGTGGCCGCGACGGCGTCCGGCGGCGCGACCACGGCGCCCAGGACGAGCGCGGCGGTCAGCGGTAGATCCGGGATGACCAGGTAGGCCACGTAGCCGACGACCAGCGTCGCGAACAGCACATAGCCGAACGACAGCAGCGCCACCGGCCGCAGGTTGGCCCGCAGGTCCAGATAGGAGCTGTCGAGCGCGGCGGTGTGCAGCAGCGGGGGCAGCAGCAGCGGCAGCACGATGTGCGGGTCGAGGGTGTAGTCCGGGATCCCCGGGATGTACGCGGCGCCGAGCCCCGCGGCCACCAGCAGCAGCGGCGCCGGCACCGGCGTGCGCCGCGCCAGCCCGGCGACCCCCGCGCTCCCCGCGACCAGCAACAGCAGCGGCATCACGTCCATCGGCCCGTCCCGTCCCGGTATCCTCCGTCGGTCCTCCCGGCGATCTAACCTGGCCATCATGAGCGAGTGCACGCATGTTCCCGACCTCCCGCGCGCCGAACCGGCACCGCTGAGCGACACCTGCCTGGAGTGCCTGGCCGCCGGGAGCCATCCCGTCCAGCTGCGGCTCTGCCTGGTCTGCGGCCACGTCGGCTGCTGCGACTCCTCGCCGTACCGGCACGCGACCGCGCACTACGAGGAGACCGGGCACCCGGTGATGCGGTCGTTCGAGCCAGGCGACTCGTGGCGCTGGTGCTTCACGGACCAGATCCTGGTGTGAGGCCCGGGCCCGCCGGCACCCCCGTGGGGCGCACACCGCTGCCGGGCGCCCGTCAGGGTCTGTCCGACGCCGACCCACCGGACAGGCTCTAGCCTTGCCGCATGATCCGCGAAGCGACCCCCGACGACATACCGGTCGTCCTGGCCATGATCGGCGAACTGGCCGCCTACGAACGCGTCCCGGAAGCCGCACAGGCCACCGAAACGCAGCTCAGGGAGGCCCTGTTCGGCCCCCAGCCGGCCGTCTTCGCGCTGCTGGCCGAGGCCGACGGCGCCCCTGTGGGGTTCGCTCTGTGGTTCCGGAACTTCTCGACGTGGACGGGCACGCACGGTATCTATCTGGAGGACCTCTATGTGCGCCCCGAGGCGCGCGGCGGCGGTCACGGCAAGGCCCTGCTGGTGGCCCTCGCGAAGATCTGCACGGACCGCGGATACGAGCGTTTCGAGTGGTCAGTCCTCGATTGGAACGAACCGTCCATCGGTTTTTACCGATCCATCGGCGCCCGGCCCATGGACGAATGGACCGTCTTCCGGCTCACTGGAGAGGAGCTGCACGACCTGGCCGGCACGGCAGAGGTCAACGGAGCGTAATCGGCTGTGATTTGACAGCTCCGACCCCTACCACTGTCCGTGCCCGAGGTTTTACACTCAGTGACAGACGCGACGCCGGGCGAGCCCGAGCCGCCTCCGTCCGGACGGCTGCCCTGCTCCTTCCGGGCGACACCGGCCCGCGGATCGCGATAGCGTCACAGCCGAACCATGTGCCGCGCCGGATCGTTCTCCTTTCACCAGACGGGAGAGCTGCCCGGCACGAACACCCCCGAAGAACGCGAACACCAAGAGCATTCATCACGCATTCCAGCTCAACCAGCTTGTGCCACCTTGGAGGTGAGGGTGTCCCAGATCGCAGGCGAGCCCGGGACTGTGGACTTCGTGGAAGTCCGTCTGCCCGCTGCGGGTGCCTACCTGTCAGTGCTGCGTACGGCCACGGCCGGACTCGCAGCCCGCTTGGACTTCACCCTCGACGAGATCGAGGATCTGCGCATCGCGGTCGACGAAGCCTGCGCGATCCTGCTGCAACAGGCCGTCCCCGGCAGTGTGCTGAGCTGCGTCTTCCGTCTCATCGACGACGCACTCCAGGTGACGGTGTCGGCCCCGACGACGGACGGCCGCGCTCCCGAGCGCGACACCTTCGCCTGGACGGTGCTCTCCGCGCTGGCCGGCAAGGTCGACTCCACCGTCGCCGAGGACCGAACGGTCACCATCAGTCTGTACAAGGAGCGCGGCGCCGGTCCCGGACCGTCATGACCGAACAGGGGGCCCCGTGAAAGATCTCGAACGCGGCGCGAGGATGGCGGCGGGAGCGACCATCCCCGGGCAGCATGCCCGGCCGCACCCGGTGGGAGCGGACGACCACGGCGGCCGGTTGGACGCGGCGGAGCAGGCAGAGCGGGCGGACCACATGGACCAGAGCGAGCAGCAGGGTCGGCAGGCGGATCGGCACGGGCCTCCGGGCCCCGACGACAAGCCCCAGGATCAGCATTCCCCGGAGCCGCAGGACGGTCGCGAGCGCAGCGGCGCCCGGGCGATGTTCTACGAGCTGCGCAAGCTCCCCGAGGGCTCCCCTGAGCGCGCGGAGCTGCGCAACACCCTCGTACGGATGCATCTGCCGCTCGTCGAGCACCTGGCCCGACGGTTCCGCAACCGCGGCGAGCCGCTCGACGATCTGACCCAGGTCGCCACCATCGGCCTGATCAAGTCGGTGGACCGCTTCGACCCGGAGCGCGGCGTGGAGTTCTCCACGTATGCCACACCCACGGTCGTCGGGGAGATCAAGCGGCACTTCCGCGACAAGGGCTGGGCGGTCCGCGTCCCGCGGCGCCTCCAGGAGCTGCGGCTGTCGCTGACCACCGCCACCGCGGAGCTCTCCCAGCGGCACGGCCGGGCGCCCACGGTCCATGAGCTGGCCGAGCATCTGGGGATCTCCGAGGAGGAGGTCCTGGAGGGTCTGGAGTCGGCCAACGCGTACAGCACGCTGTCGCTGGACGTCCCGGACACGGACGACGAGTCCCCGGCCGTCGCGGACACCCTCGGCGCGGAGGACGAGGCGCTGGAGGGCGTGGAGTACCGCGAGTCCCTCAAGCCGCTGCTGGAGGACCTCCCGCCGCGCGAGAAGAAGATCCTGCTGCTGCGGTTCTTCGGCAACATGACCCAGTCGCAGATCGCCCAGGAGGTCGGCATCTCCCAGATGCACGTCTCGCGCCTCCTGGCCCGCACCCTCGCCCAGCTGCGCGACAAGCTCCTGGTCGAGGAGTAGTCGAGGAGTAGCCGGCACCGAAC
>NZ_JBNHIN010000003.1:65043-72660 GCF_050054615.1 Streptomyces sp. YGL11-2 | reverse complement strand
CCGTAAGGCCCCGCCGCCGCGCCGTTCTCCGCGTCTCGCGCCCAGGGTCCGCCCGACCAGTCGGACGGGCCCTGGTCCCGCTACTCCCGCGGGCCGATGCCCAGCGCCTCGGTCGCGGTCGGGTTGACCAGCAGGACGAGCACGACCAGCGCCGCCACGGCCAGCCCGGCCCCGGCGGCGATCAGTGCGCCACCGCCCTTGACCAGCGTCCAGGCCACCGGCAGCGCCACGATCTGGGTGATCAGCGAGGGCCCTCGGCTCCAGCGGCGGCGCAGCCACAGCCCCCGCGCGGCGACCAGCGGCAGCACCGCCAGCGCCAGGATGGTCAGCCCGCCCATCTCCGCCTGCTGCGGGCTGTCCGGCGCCCCGACCAGCCCGTTGATCAGCATGTACGCGCCGAGGACGGCCAGTGCCAGCCCCTCGACGGCGGTGAGCGCCGCGGCGGCCCTCAGCCGGGCAGGCCGCGGACCGGCCGGCTCCGGTACGGCGGGGGCTCCGGCGGCGCGCTTCGCGGACTGTTTCTGCTGACTGGTCACCCCAGCAGGGTAGCGCCGGCCCACCGTGCGGCCCGGCCCGCCCGTACCCCGGACAGGCGTGAGACCAGTACCAGCAGGTAGGTACGCTGCTCCATATGCGCGCACTTCTCGTGGTCAATCCCGCAGCAACCACCACGAGTGCCCGTACCCGTGAGGTACTCACCCACGCACTGGCCAGTGACCTCAAGCTGGAGGTCGCCGAGACGCGGTACCGCGGCCACGCCCGCGACCTGGCCCGGGAGGCCGCCGAGGGCGGAGAGACCGAGCTGGTGGTGGCGCTCGGCGGCGACGGCACGGTCAACGAAGTCGTCAACGGCCTGCTGACGACCGGCCCCGACCCGGACTCGCACCCGCGGCTGGCCGTGGTCCCCGGCGGCTCCACCAACGTCTTCGCGCGCGCCCTCGGGCTGCCCAACGACGTCGTGGAGGCGACCGGCGCCCTGCTGGACGCGCTGCGCGACCGCAGCGAGCGCACGGTGGGCCTGGGACTGGCCGAGGGCACTCCGGGCAGCGTGGACGAGGGGGTGCCGGGCCGCTGGTTCACCTTCTGCGCGGGCTTCGGCTTCGACGCCGGCGTCGTCGGCCGGGTCGAACAGCAGCGCGAGCGCGGCAAGCGGTCGACCCACTCCCTCTACGTGCGACAGGTCGTACGGCAGTTCCTCGGCGAGGCCAACCGCCGCCGGGGCACCATCACGCTCGAACGACCGGGCGAGGAGCCGGGCAGCACGGAGATCGTCGAGAACCTCACGATGTCGATAATCTGCAACACCGCCCCCTGGTCATATCTGGGCAACCGCCCCATCTACCCGTCCCCCGACGCGTCGTTCGACACCGCCCTGGACCTCTTCGCGCTGGACAAGTTCTCGGTGCCCGCGGTGACCCGCTACGGTTCCCAACTCCTCACCTCCACACCGGATCGCGGCCCCCAGGGCAAGCACGTCCTCTCACTCCACGACCTCACGGACTTCACCTTGCATTCGCAGGTTCCGCTGCCGTTCCAGATGGATGGTGACCACCTCGGACTGCGTACGAGTGTGACGTTCACAGGCGTTCGCCGTGCACTGCGTGTGATTGTGTGAGCAGTAGGGCCTAAAGTCCTTTCACTCGAACGTTTAGGCTGGCCTCCACCCCCTGGAATGACGGCTGTGAGCTAGGCGACACCAAGGAATCAAAAAAAAGTTTCCGGAAGGGGTTGTATCCGTCGCCGAGGTTTGCGAGTCTCTTCATGGCGATCGGGACGGCCGCTTTACCGGCCCCCTTGAGAGCCCGAATCCTCCTCCTCATTCCACTGGACCGCGCCAGTTCTTGACTGGCTTTCGGCCCTTCCCTTGTGGAGGGATTCGTGAAAGCGTTCACATTCACAAGCAACGATCCCGTCACACGAGGAGATGGAGCAGCCATGGACTGGCGTCACCGCGCCGTTTGCCGCGAAGAAGACCCCGAGCTCTTCTTCCCCATCGGCAACACCGGTCCTGCGCTGCTGCAGATCGAGGAAGCCAAGGCCGTCTGCCGCCGCTGCCCCGTCATGGAGCAGTGCCTGCAGTGGGCGCTTGAGTCCGGCCAGGACTCCGGCGTCTGGGGTGGTCTGAGCGAGGACGAGCGCCGCGCGATGAAGCGCCGTGCAGCTCGCAACCGGGCGCGCAACGCCAGCGCCTGAGCCAGCCGCCCCGTGGCCCCCGAGCCGCAGCGCGCAGTACCTTCGATGCCTGCCCGGAGCTGATACCCGGTCGTTATCGCATCGCAACAGCTTTGAGCCCCGGACCAATCGGTCCGGGGCTTGCCGCTGTTCCGGGGCTCCGCACTCCCCCGCGCCGCTGTTCGTTCAGTGCTGCTTCTCGGGCCGCACCGGGACGTCGAGAATGACCTGGGTGCCGCCCTCGGGCCCGCGCACCATGTCGAACGTGCCGCCCAACTCGCCCTCCACCAGGGTCCGTACGATCTGCAGCCCCAGGTTTCCGGCGCGATGCGGATCGAAACCCTCCGGCAGACCGCGGCCGTTGTCCTGGACGGTGACCAGCAGCCGGGGCTCCGTGCGGCTGCCGCCGCGGACCGCGCCGACCTCGACGGTGCCGTGTTCCAGCTGGTCGAAGGCGTGCTCCAGGGCGTTCTGCAGCACCTCCGTCAGCACCATCGACAGCGGCGTGGCCACCTCGGCGTCGAGGATGCCGAAGCGCCCGGTGCGGCGGGTGGTCACCTTGCCCGGCGCGATCTCCGCGACCATGGCCAGCACCCGGTCGGCGATCTCGTCGAATTCGACCCGCTCATCGAGGTTCTGGGACAGCGTCTCGTGCACGATCGCGATCGAACCGACCCTGCGCACCGCCTCGTTGAGAGCCTCCCGCCCCTGCTCGGAATCCATCCGGCGGGACTGCAGCCGCAGCAGTGCGGCAACGGTCTGGAGATTGTTCTTCACCCGGTGGTGGATTTCCCGGATGGTGGCGTCCTTGGTGATCAGTTCCCGCTCACGGCGTCTCAGTTCGGTCACATCGCGCAGCAGCACCAGCGACCCGATATGGGTGCCCTTGGGCTTGAGGGGAATGGCGCGCAGCTGGATCACGCCGTCGTTGCCCTCGACCTCGAATTCCCGCGGGGCCCAGCCGCTGGCCAGCTTGACCAGGGCCTCGTCCACCGGGCCGCGGGCCGGCGCCAGTTCGGCGGTGGCCTGGCCGAGGTGGTGGCCCACCAGGTCGGCGGCGAGGCCGAGCCGGTGGTAGGCGGAGAGCGCGTTGGGGCTGGCGTACTGGACCACACCGTCGGCGTCGAGCCGGATCAGCCCGTCGCCGGCGCGCGGCGAGGCGTCCATGTCGACCTGCTGGCCGGGGAAGGGAAACGTTCCGGCGGCGATCATCTGGGCGAGGTCGGACGCGCTCTGGAGGTAGGTGAGCTCCAGCCGGCTGGGGGTCCGTACGGTCAGCAGGTTGGTGTTCCGGGCGATCACCCCGAGTACCCGGCCCTCGCGGCGGACCGGGATGGACTCGACGCGGACCGGCACCTCCTCGCGCCACTCCGGGTCGCCCTCGCGCACGATGCGGCCCTCGTCCAGGGCGGAGTCCAGCATCGGACGGCGGCCCCGGGGGACGAGGTGGCCGACCATGTCGTCCTGATAGGAGGTGGGGCCGGTGTTCGGCCGCATCTGGGCGACGGAGACGTAACGGGTACCGTCGAGGGTGGGGACCCACAGGACGAGGTCGGCGAAGGACAGGTCGGAGAGCAGCTGCCACTCCGAGACCAGCAGATGCAGCCACTCAAGGTCGGAGTCGCTCAGAGCGGTGTGCTGGCGTACGAGATCGTTCATGGAGGGCACGTCTTGGAGCCTACCGGCGTACGGTGTATCTGTAGTGCGTGCACGACCGTGGACAGAGAAGAATGGTCTAGTCCACAATGTGAGGCGCAACACCCCTGGGGGAGACCCCAGGCCCATGAACTTCCGCTCTCCCCGCACAGGAGGGCGGATCGAGGCCCGCAGCGCTCTCTGCCCTGACTGCGCCACGGCCTCTGATCGACCGGTCCCGGGACGGGACCGTGCCCCTACCGCACACGGGGCACCACCCGCCCGCTAGTACGGGGCCGGCCGATGTCAGCTCCGGGCTGCGGTGCCGGACAGGTTGAGGGTCCTGTCCCGGCGCCGCGGCCCGCGGGTGTTTTCGGGGCCGGCGGGATGGGGCCGGCAGCCGGTCACCCTCTCGGTCCCGGCCCGGGGCCTTGACCTCCGCCCCCCGCCGCTCTCTTCTACCCTCCCCCACCGGACGCCTCCTAAGAGGGCTGCCGCGGCAGGGCGCGCATCGCCAGCTCGGCGACCGCCTCCAGGGTCGTACGGTCGGAGCCGTCGCGGGCGGACTGCGACATACCGGCGACGACGACGCTCACATACTCCGCCAGGCCGCGTGCGTCCGTACCGGCCGGAAGCTCGCCGGTCGCGATGTCCGCCCGGATCGCGCGCTCCATCTCCCGGACGTTGCGCTGCCGCATCTCCCGCAGGGACGCGGCGACTTCGGCGGAGGCGGGGGTGGTGTTCAGCGCGGCGCTGATCACCAGGCAGCCCCGGGGGCGGCCAGACACCGTGTACTCGACCGCGGCCTCGCGCAGCGCCCGTTCGATGCCTCGGCGGGCGGTCGGCTCCTCGGCGATCGCGCGGGAGATGAAGCCGCCGTACAGCCGCCCGTACTCGGCCACCGCCTCGTCGAACAGCGCCCGCTTGTCGCCGAAGGCGGCGTAGAGGCTGGGGGCGCTGATGCCCATCACGCGGGTGAGGTCGGAGATCGAGGTGGTCTCGTAGCCGCACTCCCAGAAGGACCGCATCGCCCGCTCCAACGCCGTCTCCCGGTCGAAGGACCGGGGCCGGCCGCGCTGCTTCGTCTCCTTGGACACCATGGAGTGAATTCTATAGCGGACGGTACGGAAATGGTGCTACGGTTTTTCTATAGCGATCGCTATAGAAAGCGTTCGCGACGCGATCCGGCGTGTGCGGGGATCAGCCCGCGGACGCGCGAACGAAGGGGAGGGGCACCGCCATGGGCGCGCTCGACGGCAAGACGGCACTGGTGACGGGCGGCAGCAGGGGGATCGGCCGAGCGATCTCGGAGCGGCTGGGGAAGGACGGCGCACGGGTCGGCGTGCACTACGGCCGCGACGAGGCGGCGGCCAAGGAGACGGTCGCGGCGATCGAGGCGGCGGGCGGCCAGGCGTTCACGGTCCGCGCCGAGTTGGGGGTGCCCGGCGATGCCGAGGCACTGTGGGCCGCGTTCGACGCACAGGCCGACGGACTGAACATCCTGGTCAACAACGCCGGGATCAACAAGGCGGTGGACGGGACACTCAAGAGGATCGCCACGGTGACGGAGGAGGACTACGACCGGCTCTTCGCGGTCAACACCAAGGCGCCGTTCTTCGTCACGCAGTCAGGGCTGAGCCGACTGCGGGACGGCGGACGGATCATCAACACCTCGACGGGGCTGACGCACGGCGCGGCCAAGCCGGAGCTGATCGCCTATGCGATGACCAAGGGGGCGCTCGATGTCTTCACCCGGACCCTGGCGAAGGACCTCGGTTCGCGCGGGATCACGGTCAACGCCGTGGCCCCCGGGGCGACCGACACGGATATGAACGCCGCCTGGCTGCGCGGCGAGGGGAGCGAGGCGGCGCGCGCGGCGACCGGGGCGATATCCCCGCTGGGCCGGGTCGCGGACGCCACCGACATCGGCGACATCGTTGCCTTCCTGGCCTCGAACGACAGCCGGTGGGTGACGGGCCAGTGGATCGACGCGACGGGCGGCGCGCTGCTGTAAGGGGTGGCATCCAAGGAAAGGAGGGGCTGGCGCCGAGCGGCTGACGGGCCGGCGTCCGGGCGACCACGGGGCGGCGGACAGGCCACCGGGGCGACGGCAAGTCGACAGCCATTCGTGCCGATGCGTTCAGCCGCGCCGACGGGTCAGGCGCGCCCACCTCTGCTAGATTGGTCTATACCACATGAGACCACTCTTCAGAACGGCAGGCCAAGCGTGGAAGTTGTCATCGTTCCGAACGCCGCGGCAGGCGGCGAGCTCATCGCGGAGGCCATCGCCACCCTGATGCGCCGCAAGCCCGACGCGCTGCTCGGCGTGGCCACCGGCTCGACCCCGTTGCCCATCTACGAGGCGCTGGCCGCGAAGGTCCGGGCCGGCGAGGTCGACGCCTCGCGGACGCGGATCTGCCAGCTCGACGAGTATGTGGGCCTGCCGGCCGGGCATCCGGAGTCGTACCGTTCGGTGGTGCTGCGCGAGGTGGTGGAGCCGCTCGGGCTCGACGAGGCCGCGTTCATGGGCCCCGACGGCACGGCCGAGGACGTCCAGGGCGCGTGCGACGCGTACGACAGGGGCCTGAGCGAGGCCGGCGGCGTGGACCTCCAGCTGCTCGGCATCGGCACCGACGGGCACATCGGCTTCAACGAGCCGTGTTCGTCGCTCGCTTCGCGTACCCGCATCAAGACCCTGACCCAGCAGACCCGGGAAGACAACGCCCGCTTCTTCGACAGCCTCGGCGAGGTGCCGCACCACGTCATCACCCAGGGCATCGGCACCATCCTGGAGGCCCGCCATCTCGTGCTGCTCGCCACGGGCGAGGGCAAGGCGGACGCCGTCGCCCAGTGCGTCGAGGGCCCGGTGGCCGCGCTGGTCCCCGCCTCGGCGCTCCAGCTCCACAGGCATGCGACGGTGGTCGTCGACGAGGCGGCGGCGTCCAAGCTGAAGCTCGGCGAGTACTTCCGCGCGACGTACGCGGCCAAGCCGAAGTGGCAGGGGCTGTAAGGCTGTAGAGCGGCCGTACCGGCCGGGGGGAACGCCGCTGTACCGGCTGGGGGCGGAAAGCCGGGGTCCTGGCCGGGGGCGGAAAGCCGAGGTCATGGCCGGGGTGTGCCGGCGGTCATGGCCGGCGATCCCGCACCGGTCCCGGCCGGACGCGGCGGGGGCGCCCGGCCGCGTCCGGCCCGCCCGCTCACCGATCACGCCGGCCGCGTCACCCGACGCGTCGCCCGGCGCGTCGGCCTCTTGGCCGGGGCACCGGTCGGGTTGGCCGGGGCGCGGTCGGGCTCCCGTCTCAGCCCCGCGCCGTCGGGTGCGGGCTCGTGGACGTCAGGGCCTCGGCCGCTGCCTGACCGCAGACTCGGGCGGCGCCGTATGTGGCGATGTGGGGGGTGCCCCGGGGCGGGGACTGAGGGACGCCCATCTCGATGACCGCGGTGCGGGGGCGGGCGGTCAACAGGGTGTGCAGGGCGTCGGCCATCCAGGGATGGCGGTGGACGTCGCGGACCACGGCCACGACGGGGCGGCCGGCGGCGGCGGTGAGCAGGGCCTCGACGAGGGCGGCTGGGCCGGTCCCGGCGGCGTCCTGCGCGGTGTAGGTGGCGGTCCGGGTGCCGGGGAGTAGCCGGGACAGTTCGGCGGCGACGCCCCAGGGGGTGTCGTCACCGACCGCGATGTTGGCGAGGGGGGTGAACGCCGCGACATAAGCCGGGGCGGTCAGGGGTTCAAAGGGGGTGACGGACGTCAGGCGCAGGGCGCGGCGGGCCGCCGTAAGGCCGATACCGGGTGCGGGCGCGGCCCCCTCC
>NZ_JBNHIN010000003.1:32078-64920 GCF_050054615.1 Streptomyces sp. YGL11-2 | reverse complement strand
GGCCCCCTCCCCCGCGCCCGCACTCCGGGTCCAGTGCGCCAGGGCGCGTACCCGCGCCGCGGCGTCGGCGAGCCGCTCCTCCGGCAGTTCGCCGTCGCGCACCGCCCGTACGAGGGCGTCGCGCAGCCGCAGCACGGTGTCCTCGTCGGCCAGTCCGCCGCCCACGCAGATCGCGTCGGCGCCGGCCGCGACGGCCAGGACGCTGCCGCGTTCGATGCCGTAGGTGGCGGAGATGGCGCGCATCTCCATGCCGTCGGTGACGATCAGGCCGTCGAAGCCGAGGCCGCCGTCGGTGGCGGGGGCACGCAGCAGGCCGTGCAGGGCGGCCGGGCTGAGCGTGGCCGGGTGCTCGGCGTCCAGGGCGGGCAGCAGGATGTGCGCGCTCATCACGGCCCGGGTGCCGGCGGCGATCGCGGCGCGGAACGGCACCAGTTCGCGTTCCCGAAGGGTGTCCAGGTCGGCGGCGATGCGCGGCAGGTCGTGGTGCGAGTCGACGGCGGTGTCGCCGTGGCCGGGGAAGTGCTTGGTGCAGGCGGCGACGCCGGCGGACTGCAGGCCCTCGACGTAGGCGGCGGTGTGCCGGGCGACGCGCAGCGGGTCGGCGCCGAAGGAGCGGACGCCGATGACGGGGTTTGCGGGGTTGGAGTTGACGTCGGCGGAGGGGGCCCAGTTGAGGTTGATGCCGCAGTCGGCCAGCCGGCGGCCGAGTTCGCGGGCGACGTCGCGGGTCAGCGCGGTGTCGTCGACGGCGCCGAGCGCGAGGTTGCCGGGGAAGGAGGAGCCGCCGCGCACTTCGAGGCGGGTGACGTCGCCGCCCTCCTCGTCGACGGCGACCAGCAGGTCCTGGCGGATGCCCCGCAACTGGCCGGTGAGTGCGGCGAGTTGCTCGGGGCTGTGCACATTGCGTCCGAAGAGGCCGACGGACACCAGGCCCTCGTCGAGGCGGCGCAGCACCCAGTCGGGGGCGGTGGTGCCGGTGAAGCCGGGCTGCAGGACGGCGAGGGCGTCCCGGGTGAGGGTGTCGGCGGAACGGATGAGGGTGGCCATGGTTATCCCTTCACTGCGCCGGAGGTGAGACCGCCGACCGCCTTACGTTGCAGGATCAGGAAGAGGATCAGGATCGGGATGGCGAAGAGCGTGGCGGCGGCCATGGTGGCGCCCCAGTCGTTGCCGAACTGGGTCTGGAACTGGGAGAGCCACAGCGGCAGGGTGCCGGCGCCGGGCTCCTTGTTGAGTACGAGCACGAGCGGGAACTCGTTCCAGGCGGTGATGAAGCCGAAGAGGGAGGTGGCCATCAGGCCGGGTGCCAGCAGCGGGAGGACGACCCTGGCGAACGCCTGCCGGCGTGAGCAGCCGTCGACCATCGCGGACTCCTCCAGCTCCTTGGGGACCGCGGCGACATAGCCGCGCAGTGTGAGGAGGGTGAAGGGCAGCACCATCAGCATGTAGAAGAAGGTGAGCGGCAGCAGGCTGTTGAGCAGGTCCGCGTCCCGGACGATCAGGTAGATCGAGATCACCATGACCTCCCAGGGTGCCATCTGGGCGACCATGAAGGTCAGCAGGATTCCCTTGCGGCCCTTGAAGCGCATCCGCGCGACGGCGAACGCGCCGCAGAGCGCGATCAGCAGTGAGAGCCCGACGGCGAGCACGGTCACGATGACGGAATTCCCGGCCAGCCGCCAGAAGTTCGGGGCGTTCACCGCCGTCGCGAAGTGCTCGACGGTGCCGTGGAGCGGGAACCACACGGGGTCCTTGCTGATGATGTCCTGGGTCGGCTTGAAGGCCGTGCCGAACATCCAGTACACGGGGAAGACGAAGCCGAGCGCGAGGACGACCGCCGTCGCGTTGGGCCAGATCCGGCCGGCGAGCGAGCGCCTCACAGCGCGTCCTCCTCTTGCCTGAGCGTCAGGCGCAGGTAGTAGGCGGTCATGACGACCAGTACGGCGATGGTCAGCAGCGAGATCGCGGCGCCCATCCCGAAGTGGAGGTTGCCGACGCCCTCGGTGAAGGCGTAGATCGGCAGCGTCTCGGTGAGCCGGTTCGGGCCGCCCTGGTTGATGGCGAAGATCTGCGGAAACGCCTTGAAGACCCAGATGACTTCGAGGAACGTCGTGGCGAGGAAGAAGGGCTTGAGGAAGGGGAAGGTGACGGAGGTGAAGACCTTCCAGGTGCCGGCGCCGTCCATCCGGGCCGCTTCGTAGAGCTCCCTGGGGATGGTCGTGGTGGCGGCGTAGAGGTTGAGGGCCACGAAGGGCAGCGACTGCCAGACGATCAGGACGGTGATGACGAAGAAGGTGGACAGCTGGGTGCCGACCCAGTCGTAGCCGGCCATGGAGTGCCAGCCGAGCCTGTCCAGGACCCAGTTGACGACGCCGTAGCGGGAGTCGAAGAGCCACTGGAAGACGGTGGTGGCGGCGATCACCGGCATCGCCCAGGCCAGCACCAGCGCGACGGACAGCACCAGCCGCATCTTCTTGCCGAGCCGGGCGAGCAGCAGCCCGATCAGCGTGCCGAGCACCATGATCAGTACGACGTTGGCGCCGGTGAAGACGACGGTGCGCAGGGTGACCCGCCAGAACTGCGAGCTGCCCAGGATTTCCTGGTAGTTGCCGATGCCGCGCCAGTCGGTGAGGTGCTGGATCAGCTCCTTCATGTTGAGGTTCTGGAAGGAGAGCACCAGGTTGCGGACCATCGGCCAGCCGAGGAAGACCGCGGTCGCCAGCAGGGCCGGGAGCAGCAGGAGGTAGGGCGCGCCGCGGGCTGCCCGGCCGCGCCGCACGGGCGGCGGGCCCTCCTTGCCGGTCCGCGGCGCGGTCCTGCCCGCCGCGCCGTCGAGCTGCACTGCCATGAGCGTGTGGTCCCCTCGTTGCCGTGGATGCGGCGGTCGTTCCCGTGGAAGCGGCGGTCGTCCCGTGGAAGCGGCGGTGCGTACGGGCGCGGGCGCGGAAGGCCGTCCGGCCCGTACGCGGCCGGTGGGCGGCTACTGCTTGGCGAGCCGCGCGTTGATCTCGGACTCGATGTCCCTGGCGGCGTCCGCCGGGGCCTTACCGCCGAGGACGGCGGTCATGTAGTCCTTGATCGGGTTCGGCACGTTCTCGACCGCGGCCCACTGGGGGATCAGCGGGGTGGTGCCGCCGGACTTCGCCGCGGCGGGTGCGGCAGCCGCGGCGGCCGGGTTCTCCTTGGCGGCGCCGGCCAGGGCCGGTGACTTGGGCGTCCAGCCAGCTTCCCTGACCATCTGCGCGTCGTTGTCCTTGGAGAGGGCGACCTTGAGGAACTGCTTGGCGAGTTCCTGGTTCTTGCCCATTCCGGCGACCGCGAAGTTGGAACCGCCGAGGAATACGCCCTCGGGCTTGGCGGCGGTCTCCCCCGGGATGGTGAAGAACCCGATGTCGTCCTTGATCTTCGGGTTGGTCTTGACGGCCTCGGCGGCCTCGTATCCCATGGCGATGATGGCGCCGGTCTTCCCCTTGGCGAAGACCTCGGCCTGCTGCGGAGTGGCCTCGTCCTTGTTCTTCGGGGCGGTGCTGAACGCCTGGTACTGCTTGTAGATGTCCATGGCCTTGGCGACCTTGGGGTCACCGAGGTTGGACACCCATTTACCGCCCGCCTGCTTCACCAGGTCGGCGCCGGTGCCGATGGTCAGGCCGTCGAAGAAGTACCAGTTCTGGCCCGGGAGATAGAGCGGTTCGGCATCGGTCTTGCTCTTGATGGCATCGAACGCCTTGAAGAGTTCGGCGCGCGTGGTGGGCAGCGACGTGATCCCGGCCTGGGCCCAGATCTTCTTGTTGTACATCACCACGCGGTTGCCGGCGTACCACGGCAGCGCGTACTGCTTCCCGTCCACCATCGCTGCCTTGTTGAAGGCGTCGCTCCAGTCCGCGCCGATTTCCTTCTTCAGATCGCCGAGGTCGGCCAGTGCGCCGGCCTTGGCATAGGCGGCGGTCTGGGTGTTGCCGATCTCCACGACGTCCGGCGGGGTGTCCTCGGAAAGGGCGGTGCTCAGTTTCTGCTGAATGCCGTTCCACTGCTGGACCTTGAATGCGACGGTGGCGCCGGTCTTCTTCGCGAATTGCTCGGAGACCTGTTTGGTCCACTGCGCCGGATTGGAACCGTCCATCACCCAAACGGTCAACTTCCGGCCCTTGAAGCCGTCCGCGCTGTTGCCGCCGCTCGACCCACAGGCAGCGATGCTCATCAGCATTCCCGCGACCGCCGTCGCCGCTATGAGTCCACGCTTCATTGCGTTCTCCCCCTCAAGGACGGGTGTGGTCTTTAATGGTTTAGACCAGTGCTCGCAGCTTGGCCTAGACCTTTTGGGGTGTCAAGGGTGTATAAGAGTCGCTGTCAGGTCCGTTACCGGACCGACATCTGCCGGGCCGGGAGCCGCGCGGGAACAGCCGCATCCCACCCGTGCCACGATGTGAGCCGCTACGTACGGAGGAGCCGGTGACGGCAGCACGACAGGAGTCGGAGAGGCGGGTCATGGAGACCGACGCGGGCAGTGCCGAGAACGGCGGCGGCGCGACGCGCACCGCCCGGGTGCCCAAGTACTACCGCCTCAAGCGGCACTTGCTGGAGATCACCGAGACCCTGCCGCCCGGCACCCCGGTCCCGCCCGAGCGCACCCTCGCCGCGGAGTTCGACACCTCCCGCACCACGGTCCGCCAGGCCCTCCAGGAACTGGTCGTCGAGGGCCGCCTGGAGCGCATCCAGGGCAAGGGCACCTTCGTCGCCAAGCCCAAGGTCTCCCAGGCGCTGCAACTGACCTCCTACACGGAGGACATGCGCGCCCAGGGCCTGGAGCCGACCTCCCAGCTGCTGGACATCGGCTATGTCACCGCCGACGACCGGCTGTCCGGGCTCCTCGACATCGCCGCCGGGGGCCGGGTGCTGCGCATCGAGCGGCTGCGGCTGGCCAGCGGCGAGCCGATGGCCATCGAGACCACCCATCTGTCCGCCCGGCGGTTCCCGGCGCTGCGCCGCAACCTCGTCAAGTACACCTCCCTGTACACCGCGCTCGCCGAGGTCTACGACGTCCGGCTCGCGGAGGCCGAGGAGACCATCGAGACCTCGCTCGCCACCCCGCGCGAGGCCGGCCTCCTGGGCACCGACGTCGGCCTGCCGATGCTGATGCTCTCCCGGCACTCCCTCGACGCCCAGGGCCGGCCGGTGGAATGGGTGCGCTCGGTCTACCGCGGCGACCGCTACAAGTTCGTGGCCCGGCTCCAGCGCCCGGCGGACTGAGCCGCGGACGCCCCGCCCGCGCGGCACCGGCCCGTGCGCGCGGGCGCGCCCCGGCACGCTCCCGCGGACGCGCCCCGGCACCTGTCCGATCCGAACACGCCGCCCCCCGGGCTCGTCCACCCGCCCCCGGCCGCGCCGACGGCCGCCCCACCCGACGCACCGACGCCATACCGATATGCGGACAGCTAGTGACGCGCGCCACGTCACTGGCTTAAATTCATGCCGATTACACAGGAGTTCGCCAGGGACGGAGCCACGGGCATGACAGAGAACGCCGATTCACCGGACCGCAGACCGGTCGTCACCCCCGCACGCGTGGTGGCCGGATTGTGCCTGCTCGCTCCGTTCGTCGCGATGCTGTGGGTGAGTTCGTACGCCAGGATCGAGCCGACGCTCATCGGGATCCCGTTCTTCTACTGGTACCAGATGGCGTGGGTGCTGATCTCGACCGCGCTCACCACGATCGCCTACAAGCTCGTCCAGCGTGAGCAGCGCGCCCGCAAGGGCGGTGCGGACCAGTGACGTTCGCCTCCACCACCTCCACGGACCTCGCCGGCGCGCAGCTCGCCGCCGCCACCAAGGGCGTCAACGGCGTCACGCTGGCCGTCTTCGTCTTCTTCTTCCTGGCCGTCACGGTCATGGGCTTCCTCGCCGCCCGCTGGCGACAGGCCGAGCAGTCCGCCAACCTCGACGAATGGGGCCTGGGCGGACGCAGCTTCGGCACCTGGATCACCTGGTTCCTGCTCGGCGGCGACCTCTACACCGCGTACACGTTCGTGGCCGTCCCGGCGGCGATCTACGCGGCGGGCGCGTCCGGGTTCTTCGCCGTCCCGTACACCATCCTGGTCTACCCGCTGATCTTCACCTTCCTGCCCCGCCTGTGGTCGGTCTCGCACAAGCACGGGTACGTCACCACCTCGGACTTCGTGCGCGGGCGGTTCGGCTCCAAGGGGCTGTCGCTGGCCGTGGCACTCACCGGCATCCTCGCCACGATGCCGTACATCGCGCTCCAACTGGTCGGCATCCAGGCCGTTCTGGACGTGATGGGTGTCGGCGGCGGGGAGCACACCAACGGGTTCGTCAAGGACCTGCCGTTGCTGATCGCGTTCGCCGTGCTGGCCGCGTACACCTACTCCTCGGGCCTGCGGGCGCCCGCGCTGATCGCGTTCGTCAAGGACGGGCTGATCTACCTCGTCATCGGGGTGGCGATCGTCTACATCCCGGTCAAACTGGGCGGGTTCGACGCCATCTTCCACGCGGCGGGCAAGGCTCTGGCCCATACCGGACCGACCGGCAAGCCACGCGGTGAACTGACCAGCGGCCCCAACGCCCAGTGGGCGTACGCCACTCTAGCGCTCGGCTCGGCGCTGGCGCTGTTCATGTACCCGCACTCGATCACCGCGACGCTGTCCTCGCGCAGCCGCAACGTGATCCGCCGCAACACCACGATCCTGCCCCTGTACTCACTCATGCTGGGGCTGCTGGCGCTGCTCGGCTTCATGGCGGTCAAGGCCGGTACGGACATCAAGGGCAACCCGCAGCTGGCGATCCCGCAGCTCTTCGCGGACATGTTCCCCAGCTGGTTCGCCGGGGTCGCCTTCGCCGCGATCGGCATCGGCGCGCTGGTGCCCGCGGCGATCATGTCGATCGCCGCCGCCAACCTCTTCACCCGCAACGTCTACAAGGACTTCCTGCGGCCCGGCGCCACGCCCGAGCAGGAGCACAAGGTCGCCAAGCTGGTCTCCCTCCTGGTCAAGGTCGGCGCGCTGGTCTTCGTCCTCACGATGGACAAGACCGTGGCGATCAACTTCCAGCTGCTGGGCGGCATCTGGGTCCTGCAGACCATGCCGGCGCTGGTGGGCGGCCTCTTCACCCGGTGGTTCCACCGCTGGGCCCTGCTGGCCGGCTGGGCGGTCGGCATGCTCTACGGCACCCTCGCCGCGTACGGGGTGGCCAGCCCGACCCAGAAGCACTTCGGCGGCTCCAGCGCGGAGATCCCCGGCATCGGCCAGATCGGCTACATCGGCCTGACCGCCTTCGCCCTGAACGTGGTGGTGGCGGTCGTCCTGACGTTCGTCCTACGGGCCTTCAAGGCCCCCGAGGGCACCGACGAGACCTCCCCCGACGACTACACCGCCGACCTCGGCGACAAGGGCGTCACGGCCGACCTGCCGCCGGCGACGGCGGGGGCGGGGGCGGGGCACTGACGGTCTCAACCACGGCGGAGGGCCGTCGCGTTCCCGCGGGAATGCGACGGCCTTCCGCTACGCGGGGCACGCAGCCAGAGGGTCCCGTCCTTCAGCGGCCGGGGGCCGACGTCAATACCCCCTCCCCGCAACCTCGTTGCTCCCGCCACACTGATCCCCATGGACATCACGATCAGGCCCGTGCGACAGACGGAGTTCGCGACGGTCGGGGAACTGGTGGCGAAGGTGTATCTGGCCGATGGGCTGCTGACCTTCGGGGAGCACGATCCGTACGCCGCGAAACTGCGGGACGTGGCGCACCGCGCGGAGCAGGCCGAGGTGCTGGTGGCTGCCGGGGCGGGCGGGGCGGTGCTCGGGGCGGTGACCTTCGCCGCGTACGGGAGTCCGTACGCGGAGCTGGCAGGGCCCGGGGAGGGTGAGTTCCGGATGCTGGCGGTGGGGCGCGAGGGGCGCGGGCGCGGGGTCGGGGAGGCGCTGGTGCGGGCGTGTCTGGCGCGGGCGCGGGAGTTGGGACTGCGCGGGATGGTGCTGTCGAGCCAGCAGCATCTGCTCCCGGCTCACCGGCTGTACCGGCGGCTGGGATTCGCGCGAGTGGCGGAGCGGGACTGGGAGCCGATACCCGGAATCGCGCTCTGGGCGTTCGCCCGTGAGCTGCCCTGAGGGCCGTTCCCGGGGTGCGCAGCGCGGTCCGGCCGTTCGCACACCTATGGGGATGGTATGGGCAGCGACACAAGATGTGGGGGTGCGTGCGGGGAGCAGCACAAGATGTATGCTCGTCCTCGCTGTCGCCGCAGGGGAATCCGGTGCGAATCCGGAACTGTCCCGCAACGGTATGCGTGCGCACCACCGGTCGTTCCGTACGGCCCGGTCGTGCGTCCCTGAGTCCGAGGACCTGCCGACGGCACGCCCGCACCGCCATCGGTGCGGCGTCGACACGTCCGGGCCCCGAGGGTTGGGCCGATGGACGCCGTGCGGCCTGCCCGCGCGCCCCTGACCGTCACGGGGTGCCGCCTGCCCGCGTGCGCCCGTCGCGCCGCCGCTCTCCTGGCCCCCGCCGAGTGAGGGAGAGCATCACGTGACCATCGCGCCAACGGAACCCGCGTCAGCCGCCGGGGTCGTGCAACCCGCGGCGGCCACGCCTCCCCCCGGCTCGGACGGGCCGGGCACCGCGCTGCTGCGCGCCCTGACCGAGCTGACCGCGGATCTGCCCGAGACCGACCCGGGCAAGGTGGCCGCCGCCGCGCTGCGCGGGCGGCACCCGGGCTCCGACGAGGCCGAGTTGCGGTCGCTGGCGATCGACGCCGCGGCGGGTCTGATCGGCGACGAGCCGCAGTACTCCAAGCTCGCCGCGCGGCTGCTCACCCGCGCCATCGCCGAGGAGGCGGCCGGCCAGGGCGCGGTCTCCTTCTCCGCCTCCGTGGCGACCGGTCACCGGGAGGGGCTGATCGCGGACGGGACCGCGGAGTTCGTGCGCACGCACGCCGAGCGGCTGGACGCGCTGGTGCACGGTGCCCTGGCGGACGGTGCCGACGACCGTTTCGGGTACTTCGGGCTGCGGACGCTGCACTCGCGCTATCTGCTGCGCCACCCCACCACCCGGCAGGTCGTCGAGACCCCGCAGCACTTCCTGCTGCGGGTGGCCTGCGGCCTGGCCGAGGACGACTCGGCGCGGGCGCTCGCGGACGTCGCCGAGCTGTACCGGCTGACCAGCACGCTGTCCTACCTCCCCTCCTCCCCCACGCTGTTCAACTCCGGTACGCGGCACCCGCAGATGTCCTCGTGCTATCTGCTGGACTCGCCGCTGGACGAGCTGGACTCGATCTACGACCGCTACCACCAGGTGGCGCGGCTCTCCAAGCACGCGGGCGGCATCGGCCTCTCGTACTCCCGCATCCGCGCCCGCGGTTCACTGATCCGCGGCACCAACGGGCACTCCAACGGCATCGTGCCGTTCCTGCGCACCCTGGACGCCTCGGTGGCGGCGGTCAATCAGGGCGGCCGGCGCAAGGGCGCGGCCTGCGTCTACCTGGAGACCTGGCACGCCGACATCGAGGAGTTCCTGGAGCTGCGCGACAACACGGGCGAGGAGGCCCGGCGCACCCACAACCTCAACATCGCGCACTGGATCCCCGACGAGTTCATGCGCCGGGTCGAGGCGGACGCCGACTGGTCGCTGTTCTCGCCGGCCGACGTGCCGGAGCTGGTCGACCTGTGGGGCGCGGAGTTCGACGCCGCGTACCGGGCGGCGGAGACCGCGGGCAAGGCCCTCAAGCAGATCCCCGCCCGGGTGCTGTACTCCCGCATGATGCGGACGCTGGCGCAGACCGGCAACGGCTGGATGACGTTCAAGGACGCCGCCAACCGCACCGCCAACCAGACCGCCGAGCCGGGCAACGTCGTGCACTCCTCCAACCTCTGCACGGAGATCCTGGAGGTGACCGACGACGGGGAGACCGCGGTCTGCAACCTGGGGTCGGTCAACCTCGCGGCGCATCTCGGCGAGGACGGCCGGATGGACTGGCAGCGGCTGGACGCCACCGTCCGTACGGCCGTCACCTTCCTCGACCGGGTGGTGGACATCAACTTCTACCCGACCGGGCAGGCCGCCGCCTCCAACTCCCGCTGGCGCCCGGTCGGTCTGGGCCTGATGGGTCTGCAGGACGTCTTCTTCCGGCTGCGGCTGCCGTTCGACTCCGCCGAGGCGCGGGAGCTGTCGACCCGTATTTCCGAGCGGATCATGCTCGCCGCCTACGAGGCGTCCGCCGACCTCGCCGACCGGCACGGCCCGCACCCGGCCTGGTCCGCGACCCGTACGGCCCGCGGTGTGCTGCACCCGGACCACTACCCGAACGCCGAGCCCCGCTGGGCGGACCGCTGGGCCGCCCTGCGCACCCGCGTCGCCGCGACCGGGATGCGCAACTCCCTGCTGCTGGCGATCGCGCCGACCGCCACCATCGCCTCCATCGCCGGTGTGTACGAGTGCATCGAGCCGCAGGTCTCCAACCTCTTCAAGCGCGAGACGCTGTCGGGTGAGTTCCTCCAGGTCAACACGTATCTGGTCGAGGAGCTCAAGGCCCTGGGCCTGTGGGACGCGCGGACCCGGGACGCGCTGCGGGACGCCAACGGCTCCGTACAGGACGTGAGCCGGATCCCCGAGGACGTCCGGCACCGCTACCGCACCGCGTGGGAGATCCCGCAGCGCGCGCTGATCGACATGGCCGCGGACCGTACGCCCTATCTGGACCAGAGCCAGTCGCTGAACCTCTTCATGGCGTCGCCGACCATCGGCAAGCTCAGCTCGATGTACGCCTACGCCTGGAAGCGCGGCATCAAGACGACCTACTACCTGCGCTCGCGGCCGGCGACCCGGATCGCCCGCGCGGCGTCAGGCGCCAATGTCACGGTCGCCCGCGCCGCGACCGTCCCCGCGCAACTGCCGGTGACCGACCCCGAGGCGGTCGCCTGCTCCCTGGAAAACCCCGAGTCCTGCGAGGCATGCCAGTAATGTCCACCCCGACCACCTACAAGAACCTGCTCGACCCGGGCTTCGAACTGACCCTGCGCCCCATGCGGTACCCGGACTTCTACGACCGCTACCGGGACGCGATCAAGAACACCTGGACCGTCGAGGAGGTCGACCTCCACTCCGACGTCGCCGACCTCGCCAAGCTGTCCCCCGGCGAGCAGCACATGATCGGCCGGCTGGTCGCGTTCTTCGCCACCGGTGACTCGATCGTCGCCAACAACCTGGTGCTGACCCTCTACAAGCACATCAACTCCCCCGAGGCTCGGCTCTACTTGAGCCGTCAGCTCTTCGAGGAGGCGGTGCACGTCCAGTTCTACCTGACGCTGCTGGACACCTACCTCCCCGACCCGGACGACCGCGCCGCGGCCTTCGCGGCCGTGGAGAACATCCCGTCCATCCGGGAGAAGGCGCAGTTCTGCTTCCGGTGGATGGACCACGTCGAGCAGATGGATCGGCTGGAGACCAAGGCCGACCGCCGCCGCTTCCTGCTCAACCTGATCTGCTTCGCCGCCTGCATCGAGGGGCTGTTCTTCTACGGCGCGTTCGCGTACGTCTACTGGTTCCGGTCCCGCGGTCTGCTGCACGGGCTGGCCACCGGCACCAACTGGGTCTTCCGCGACGAGTCGATGCACATGGAGTTCGCCTTCTCGGTGGTGGACACGGTCCGCGAGGAGGAGCCGGACCTCTTCGACGACGCGCTCCGGCAGCAGGTCACCGACATGCTCAAGGAGGCCGTGGAGGCGGAGCTCCAGTTCGGCCGGGACCTGTGCGGCGACGGACTGCCCGGGATGAACACCGAGTCGATGCGCGAGTACCTGCAGTGCGTCGCCGACCAGCGGCTGCAGCGGCTGGGCTTCCCGCCGGTCTACGGCTCGGAGAACCCGTTCTCCTTCATGGAACTCCAGAACGTCCAGGAGCTGACCAACTTCTTCGAGCGGCGGGCCTCGGCCTACCAGGTCGCCGTCGAGGGCTCGGTCTCGTTCGACGACGAGTTCTGACCGGACGCGTCCGCGCACCTCTCCGCGCCCTGACGACCGGCGCGTTCCGGCCACCCGCCAATTGTGAGCGTTCGATTAGCGGGTGGCCGGACCGGCAACCGGAGCCGCCTCCACCGCATCTACGCGAGTATGGAGGGCACGAAAAAACGTCGCCGGTACCTCGACTATCCGCGCCAGGGGAAGCGGGGCCTGCGCCGCTGGCTGCCGTCATGGCGGCTGTGGCTGGGCTGCTGCACCTTCGGAGTCGCCTGCCTGGCCGGACTGTTCGCGGTCGTCTACGCCAAGGTCGACATCCCCAACGAGAACGCGCTGGCCAACAAGGAGGCCACCGTCTACTACTGGGCGGACGGCAGCCAGATGGTCAGCGTGGGCGCGGTCAACCGGCAGAACGTCACCCTCGACAAAGTGCCGGAACACGTCCAGGACGCGGTGATAGCCGCCGAGAACGCCACCTTCTACAGCGATTCCGGCGTCTCCTTGACCGGTATCGGCCGCGCCGTGGTGAACATGCTGTCCGGCGGGGACACCCAGGGCGGCTCCACGATCACCCAGCAGTATGTGAAGAACACCTATCTCTCCCCGGACCAGACCGCCACCCGCAAGGTGAAGGAATTCATCATCGCGCTGAAGGTCAACAACCAGAAGTCCAAACGGGAGATACTGCGCGGCTATCTCAACACCAGCTGGTTCGGCCGCGGTTCGAACGGCATACAGGCGGCGGCGCACGCGTACTACGGCATCGACGCCAAGGACCTCAACCCCAGTCAGGGGGCCTTGCTGGCGTCCCTGCTGAAGGGCGCCGAGCAGTACGACCCGGGGCTGGGCAAGGCCAATCACGAGCGGGCGGTGGCACGCTGGAAGTGGATACTCGACCGGCTGGTCGCCACCGGGAAGATGAGCAAGGAAGAACGGGCCAGGTACCAGGAATTCCCGGAGCCGCGCCCGGTGGCCAAGCCCACCAGCCAGGCCGGCCAGATCGGCTATCTCGTCGATATCGCCAACAAGTTCGTCAAGAGCGCCACCGGGCTGACCGACAAGGACCTGGCCCGCGGCGGCTACCGCATCCGCACCACGTTCGACAAGGAGCGCACCCGCCGCCTGGAAAAGGCGGTCGACGACGTCCGCGGCAGGAACATCGACCCGGAGAAACGCCCCGAGGACACCTACGCGGAATTCGGCGCGGCCTCGGTACGCCCCAAGGACGGCGCGATCGTCGCGCTGTACGGCGGCGCCGACGCCACCCGGCACTTCAGCAACAACGCGGACACCTCCGCGGTCCCGGCCGGCTCCGCCTTCAAGCCGTTCGTGCTCGCGGCGTCCCTCCAGCAGGACGCCGAGGAGTTCGGCGACCAGCCGCGCCCGGCGGCCGTGGAGAAGCGGTCCGGGGATCTGCGCGGCGCCCTGATGCGAGCCGAGAACGCGCCGTTCGTGCAGGCCGGGCAGCGCCTCGGGCTGGAGCGGATCCGGGATCTGGCGCTGGGCGCCGGGCTGCGCAAGGAGAGCCTGGCGCAGCTGGAGCAGACCTTCCCGCTGGGCACCTCGGCACCCAGCGCGATCCGGCTGGCCAGCGCGTACACCACCTTCGCCAACGGCGGGCTGCACGCCGAGCCGTACGCCGTCTCGAAGATGACCTACGGCGGGCAGAGCGTGCAGGGCTTCGACCGCACCGACCCCCAGCGGGTCCTCGACCCCGAGGTGGCCCGGCAGGTGACCTGGGCGCTGGAGGGGGTGGGCTGGCGGACGCTCGGCTCACCGGGCGGCAAGCCGACCGGCCGGCCGGTCGCGGCGGGGGCCACCCAGCCCGGGGACCGGATGAAGTCGGCGTGGTTCGTCGGCAGCCCGCCGTCGGACACCGGCCCCCTCTGGGACGCCGGCTCCCGCGTCCGTACCGACCGCGCCCCCGCCGCCGGCAAGGGCGCCGGTGACGGCGATGAGCCCACCACCGCCATCACCCTCTTCCGGAACAAGCCGGGAGCGCCCCAGCTGCTGCCGCTGAACGGCGTCGGCGGCCCCGGCAGCGGGCTGGGCACGACCCTCCCGCCCCAGGTCTGGGCCGCCTACCAGGGCGCGTCGTAGCGCCCCGCGCGCCCCGTTCAGTCGTTGGCGACGACGGGGTAGCGCGGCTCCCGCTCGGCCATCTGCTTCAGCGCGTCCTTGCGGTCGCGCTTGGAGAGCCGGTCGATGTAGAGGTAGCCGTAGAGGTGGTCGGTCTCGTGCTGGAGGCAGCGCGCGAAGTAGCCGGTGCCCTGGACCACGATCGGCTCGCCCTTGGCGTCCTGGCCGCGGACCACCGCGTAGTCGGGGCGCGGCAGCTCGGCGTAGGCACCGGGGACGGACAGGCAGCCCTCGTTGGAGTCGTCCAGGACCCGGCGCCCGGCGGGCAGCTCGTCCAGGACGGGGTTGCAGACCGCGCCGACGTGCCGCACGCCCTCGTCGTCCAGGCAGTCGTAGACGAAGACCTTCAGGTCCACACCGATCTGGTTGGCGGCCAGGCCGACGCCCTCGGCGGTGCGCTGGCTGGCGAACATGTCGTCGATGAGCTGCGCGAGCGCGTCGTCGAACGCGGTGACGTCCTTGCACTCCTTGTGGAGCACCGGATTGCCGACCACGGTGATCGGGCGCGAGGTGCCGCGCTCGCGGTGGGCCGCCTCGCGCTCCTTCGCGTCCGTGACGTCGTCGACGAACTCGTCGCTCACCTGCTGATCCCTGTCCTGCTGAGCCATCTCCGCCGTACGCCTTCCTGAAAACCCTGATGGTCGCCGTACAGCCTACGGGGATGCGCTCCGGCTCTCAGCAGACCTCTTCAAGATCGCGCCATTCCCGGCTGTCCGGACTGTCCGCGACCCAGCCGTCCAGCAGACCGCGCACCAGGGCGGCGGGCGCGGCGATCCCGCACTCGCGCTCGGGGACCCACAGCGAGCCGGAGCCGGCCGTGCGGTGCCCCAGCGGACCCGGGTGGCCCGGTTCGCTGTGGTCGTGGGGGTCCAGGTGCTCGCCGTCACCCTCATCGCTGGGCATCCGGCTCTCCGAGCACGTACGGCACAGCAGCCGCACCGACGACGACCAGTCCTCGGCGGCGAACCCGGCGTCGGCCGCCAGCCGCTCCAGCGCGTCCCGGTCGGCCTCCGTGGCAGCCTCCAGGAGCACCACCCAGGTGGGGACCGGGGACGGCGCCCACAGCTCGATCTCGTCGAAGACCGGATACGCCCGGCTGGCGCCGCCGGCCGCGGTGATCCGCTCGCCGTGCGGGACGCCGTCATGCAGCACGACCTCGCCCCAGCGGCGCCCGGAGGACGGCAGCGGGATGGACAGCACCTCGATACGGGCCGGGTCCAGCCGGCGGCCCCAGACCACCTCGGCCTCGCCCTCGGGCGAGAGCCGGACCGCGGCGCTGCCCAGGGCCATCCCCAGCGGCTCACCGGTCGGGGAGCCCTCGCCGGGGACCTTGAGGCCGTACGCCTGCCAGGCGCGGCGGGCCAGCGGCCAGTCCTGGAGGGCGGTGGCGGCGATGCCCACGTTCCACCAGTCGGGCGCCCCGGTCTCGCGGTCCAGCAGGGCGACCGCGCGGAGCCCGGCGGCCCGCGCCTGCTCCCAGTCGTGCCGGAACTTGTGCAGCAGCGCGAGATTGAACCAGGACTCCGACAGCCAGGGCTCCATGTCCGCCGCGCGCGTCAGCAGCGCCCCCGCGTCCTCGTAACGGCCGTCGCCGATCAGCGTGAAAGCGCGGTCGGTCGCCTGCCGCCACGAGGCGGAGGGCCGGTGCCGTACCTTGCCGAAGATCCTCACGATTCCCGCCTGCTGGTTGCTCTTGTGCCGCTCCGGAGGCGTCCCGGACGGTGCCCGGGGCCTTCTGGGGGCCCACTCGACAACTTGCCACAGATTGCCGTCGGGCTCAGCCCGGTGTGCTGCGCCCCCCTTGCGGCTCCTTGCCCTTCGCCGACCCCCTGAATCCCCCTTCAGGGGGCTTCCTTCGCATCCAACCATGCCCATCTCGCAGGGCGCTCATTACCCATGGGTTCCGTGACGGTGGACGGGCCGCGAACGCTCCGCGGCGGGGCGCCGTATCCGCGCGTTCCGCGACCGGCGCACGGGCGCCGCGCTCAGGCGCCGCCCGCCAGGCCCCGGCCCGCTCGGCCGCCATGCGCCAGGACCCGGGACAGCGCCTCGACGACCCGCGGCTCGTGGTCCTGCGCGGTGGCCAGCCGCAGCCCCTCCAGGGCGCGCAGCGGCGCCCCCGGCCCCGCGGAGCGCGCGGCGAGATCGTCGTAGGCGTTGACGGTGCGGACGATACGGGCGGTGACCGGCTGCTCCCGGTACGGATCCGCCTGCCGCTCGACGATCACCGCGACCTCGGCGGGCACGCCGGTCTGCCGTACGACGGCGCCGCCCAGCAGCGCGATCCGGCGCTGTTCGGCGGTCGGCAGCGCGGCGGTGGCACCGCCCGGGACCGGGTCGACGAGCGAGAGCTGGCCGATGTCGTGCATCAGCGCGGCGCATTCGAGGACGTCCAAGTCCGCCGCGCCCAGCCCCAGTTCACGGCCCACCGCGCGGCTCAGCGCGGCGACCCGGCGGGCGTGGCCGGGCCGGGTGTAACCGGCGATCTCGGTCGCGCGGGCCAGCGAGGCGATGGTCTGGCGGTAGGTGGCGCGCACCGCCGCGTACCGGCGGAAGGCGAACTGGGTGAGCAGCAGCGGAAGGCAGAACACCGGCAGCGCCCACAGTCCGACGACCGCGGTGGCCAGCGCGATGACCACGCCGGTCGCACAGATGGCCGACCCGATCCCGGGCAGCGCGCGCAACTCGTCGCGCAGCAGCGGCCCGTAGGGCCAGCCGGTACGGGCCCGGGCCAGCGCCGCCGCCAGCACCGCGTCGCACAGCACGGTCAGCGCCAGCAGCCCGACCAGGAACAGCGGGCAGAGCGGACCGGCCGCACCCCAGGTGCGCAAGGTGCCGGTGTCGTACAGGGGTTGGAAGCAGGTGGCGGCGAAGCCGACGGTCAGCACCCGGCGGGCGAGCGGGTCCAGCGCCGGGCTGCCGCCCCGCACGACATACGGGACCAGCCCCACCAGACCGGCCGCCACCACCACCGCCACGGTCTGCGGTACGCCGTGGCTCGTCGGCCGCCCGCCCACCTCGCCGAGCAGCGCGTACGCCAGCGCCCCGGCGGCGCCGAGCGGCGCGCCCTCCCGCCGGCCGGGTCCGGAGCGCTCCGCGGGGCAGCGGCGCACCACCTCCCCCACCGCGATCAGCACGCCGAAGGCCAGCGCGTTCGCGGGCTCGGCGACCCCCTCCCACAGGGTCCGGCCCAGGCCCCAGCAGGCGAGCGCGGCGGCGGGAACGTGGACGCAGGCGACGGTGCGGCGGCCGGTCACCGGACGCCGCCCCGCCCGGCGCCCGACCGGGGCGCCCGCACCGGCGGGACGTTTCCGCGGGCCGCCGGGAGCCCCGGGTCCGGCTCCCCCGCCGTCACCTCGTCCGGGCGCCAGCCGTGCCGGTCGAGCGCCGCCGCCAGCGCCCGGACCATTCGCGGGTCGAACTGCGCCCCGGCGCACCTGCGCAGCTCCGCCACGGCGGCCGGAACCGGGCGGGCGCGGCGGTAGGAGCGGGTGGAGGTCATCGCGTCGAAGGCGTCCGCGACGGCCACCACCCGGGCGAACTCCGGGATTTGACGACCCGTCAGGCCGTAGGGGTAGCCGCGGCCGTCCACCCGCTCGTGGTGGTGCAGGATCGCCGCCCGCGCCTCGCCCAGGAAGCCGATCCCGCGCACGATCTCATGCCCGTACTCGGGGTGCAGTTCGATGATCCGCCGCTCCTCGGGGGTCAGCGGCCCGTCCTTGCGCAACAGCCGGGTGGGCACGCCGAGTTTGCCGACGTCGTGCAGGATCCCGGCGAACCGCAGCACCTCCAGCCGGTCCTGCGCCATGCCCAGCTCCCGGGCGATCATCACCGACGCCCGGCCGACCCGCTCGCTGTGCCCGCGGGTGTAGCGGTCCTTGATGTCGACGGCCTGGACCAGGGCGCGGATGGTGGCCTGGTGGGCGGCGCGTTCGCGGTGGTACTGGGCGAACACCCAGCAGGAGAGGTACACCGGCAGCAGCACCAGCAGCGCCGCCGGCGGCCCGTACACGCTGCGCCAGAGCACCGCCATCATCAGCCCGGCCAGTCCGTGCACCAGATGCGGCCCCAGCGAACGGGGCAGCAGCCCACGCCAGGCGGTGCTCAGGGGGTGCCGCTCGGCGGCCGCCAGCACCCCGCCGTCCAGCGCCGCGAGCACCGCGCAGAACGCCGCGGAGGCGGCCGCGGCGGGCAGCAGCAGGAGCGGGAAGTGCGGTGCGGACAGCGCGTGCCGGCCGAGAGCCCGGAAGGCCCCGAAGACCTGGCCGGCCGTCCAGCAGGCGAGGGCCAGTTCGGCGGCGTGCCAGAGCCGGCGCACGGCGGGCCAGGGCGCGGCGGCCGGGGCGAGCAGGGCGCCCGGGACGGCGGTCAGCGCGGCCAGCGGCGGGGGCAGCAGCAGCGCCCCGGCGAGCAGGACCGGTGTCGCCCACCCCTGAGGAAAGGCGCCGGACTCCTCGGCCGAGCCGCCTGCACCGCCGGCGCGCCGCCGCAGGCCGTCGGTCAACGGGCAGCGGCGGAGCCGTTCGCAGAGTGCGTACAGGGCGGCGAGTGCCAGGGCGCCGCTCCAGGGGGCGGCGGCGCCGAGCCGGATCGCGGGGGCCGTGCACAGCGCGGCGGCCAGGGCGGCGCAGCCGACATACACCCGCGCGGCCACCGGGAGTTCCCGCATCGCGCCCTCCTCACCCTGCCCCAGCGCACGCCCCGGCACGGCCGCGACCGCGGTACGCGGGGGGTTCGGCGAGAATAGAGGGGCCGGGGCGCCGGAGAGGGCGCATCAGCGGATCGGGCGGGACGAATCGCCCCAGCCCTCACCCCTTAGGGTGATGCGCGGCGTTATTCGGCGCGCGCCGTCTTGCTGCGTGCTTCGGTCTTCCCGACGGGCTCGGCCGCGTCCGCGCCGGAGCCGCCCGACGCCTCCGCCGCGCGCTCCCGCTGAGCCTGGTCATGCCGGGCCTGGTCGAGCACGCTGACCTCGGGCACGGCCTCCCCGGCCCGGATCAGATCGATCCGGCCCATGACCTTGGAGCGCAGGTCGGCGGGGACGTCATCGTGGCCGCAGCAGCGCTTGACGAGCTTCTTGACGGCCTGCTCCAGGCCGTACTTCTCCAGGCACGGCGAGCATTCGTCGAGATGCACCTGGAACTCCGCGCACTCCCCCGCCGGCATCTCGCGGTCGAGATACTCGTAGAGGTGGTCAAGGACCTCTGAGCAGTCCTTCTCGTGCGGCTCTCCGCAGCTCATGATCCCGAGCCTTTCCGGTCGTGCGGCTCCGACGCCGGCGCGGGCTGCGTCTTCGCAGCCGTCGCCCCCGCCGGGACCAGCCCGCGCTCGCGGGCGTAATCCTCCAGCATGCCGCGCAGTTGGCGCCGGCCGCGGTGCAGACGGGACATCACCGTGCCGATGGGTGTCCCCATGATGTCCGCGATCTCCTTGTACGCAAAGCCCTCGACGTCCGCGAGATAGACCGCGATGCGGAACTCCTCGGGGATCGCCTGGAGCGCGGCCTTCACGTCCGAGTCCGGAAGGTGGTCGAGTGCCTGCGACTCGGCGGAGCGCAGACCCGTCGACATGTGCGACTCGGCGCGCGCCAGCTGCCAGTCCTCGATCTCGTCGGCGGCGCTGCGCTGCGGCTCCCGCTGCTTCTTGCGGTAGGAGTTGATGAAGGTGTTCGTGAGGATGCGGTACAGCCAGGCTTTGAGGTTGGTCCCCTCCCGGAACTGGTGGAAGGACGCGTACGCCTTCGCGTACGTCTCCTGCACCAGGTCCTCCGCGTCGGCCGGATTGCGCGTCATGCGCAGCGCGGCGGAGTACATCTGGTCGAGGAAGCCGAGGGCGTCCCGCTCGAAGCGCGCGTTGCGCTCGGCGTCGCTCTCCTTCCGACCAGCGGTCTGCTCTCCCGCCGTGCCGTCGGTCCCTGCGTCGGTACCGGTGACCGGACCCACCTCCTCCAACCCCGTGGCGGATCCAGCCGCGGACCCACTCGATTCGGAGAATAGACGACGATCCGGTACCGCCGCCGCTCCAACGAGGGCGGGCTGTGCCACCTGCATCGGCGACCACTTCAGGTCGGCGGCCGGGCGGGCCGGGCAAGCGATTCCCATGCGGCGGACTCCCATTCCTCGTGCTGCGCTGGACGTACTCCACTGCCTACGCCAGGCACAACAGCGGCCGCGTCCCGGATCATTCCCGGGCCACCACGGGATTTCCGCGCAGGTCCAGCGGGGTCCGGCCTACGGGAGGCGTACCCCGGGCCGATCAGCCGAACATGCCGTCCAGCCACGCCACCACCGCGTCGGTGAGCTGTGCCATCGACTCCGCCTCGGTCACCCCCGCCGACTTCGGCACGGCGAAGCCGTGGTCGCCGCGGTCCACCTCGGTGATCTCGGTGCCCGCCGGGAACTCCGCCGGCCGCCCGAAGGGGTCCCGGCCCCCCTGGACGACCAGCGTCGGCACCCCGGCGCCCGTCAGCTCCTCGGCCCGCGACTTCTCCGGCCTCCCCGGCGGGTGCAGCGGGAAGCTCAGCGCCAGGACGGCGTGGGCGCCCAGCTCGCGCGCCGTGCGGCAGGCCACCCGGGCGCCCGCGCTGCGACCGCCCGCGACCACCGGCAGCCCCGGCTTCTCCAGCGCCGGCCAGAGCGCGGTCCACCCGGCGTCCAGGGTCTTCGGCGCGGGCGCCAGCTTCTTGCCGGCCACCCGCCACGGCTGCTCGACCAGCGCGACCGTGTAGCCGCGGGCCGGCAGCGCCGCCGCCAGCGCCCGCAGATCGCGGGCCTCGATGCCGCCGCCCGCGCCGTGGCCGACGGCGACCACGGCCCGGGACGGCTCGGCGTCCCGGTACCAGGTGATCCGCGCGTCGCCGGCAGGTGTGCCGACCGTCTCGCTCTCGTTCGCCCCTGTGCTCATACGCCCATCCTGCCCGCGGCGCACCGGGAAGGGCACCGCAGCGCGCCCCGGGCCCCTAGAAGAGCGTGCCGACCTCGGGGCCGTCCAGCTCGGTGACCAGCTCCGGCCCGTCGTTGCGGACGTTGCTGACGCCGGTCGGGACGGGATGGGCCCGCATCAGCCCGGCCGGCGGGGGCGCCAGCAGCTCGCGGACCTCGTCGGGGTCGGTGCGGGCCGGGTCCAGCCAGGCGTCCCAGCGGTCCGGCGGCAGGACCAGCGGCATCCGGGGGTGGATCTCGGCGAGCGACTGCGGGCCCTCGCCGCCGGTGGCCCCGGCGAGCGGGGTGGTCTCGGCCTCAGTGGTGACGACGGTGCAGGTCGCCCACCAGGCCAGCGGGTGGTCGCCGGGCAGCGTACGGTCCCGCCAGAACTCGTACAGCCCGGCCATCGCCATCACCGACCCGTCCACGGGCGTCACGAAGTACGGCTGCTTGCGGGGCCGCTTCCGCCTGCCCTGCTCCTCCAGCTCCCGCTCGGCGGCGTCGGTGACCCACTCGAAATAGCCGTCCCCGGGGAGCAGGCAGCGGCGGGTGGCGAACGCCTGCCGGAAGGACGGCTTCTCGTGCACCGTCTCGGCCCGCGCGTTGATCATCTTCGCCGCGGCCTCGGGTGACTTCGACCACGACGGGACCAGGCCCCACTTGAGCGTGCGCAGCTGGCGCACCGGGCCCGGCGGGAAGGCGGCGGCCGCCTCGCCCTTGAGGGGACGTTCCAGTACCACCCGCACGTTGTCCGTCGGAGCGATGTTCCAACTGGGCGCCAGGGTCTCCTTCGGGTCCCACCGCTGTATGCCGAAGATCCCCGTCAGTTCCTCGGGGCGACGGCTCGCCGCATACCTACCGCACATGCATGCCACACTGCCATGCCACACGAAGGGGAGACATGGACACCCACCACATCACCGACGTATGGGACCGGGTCTTCGGGGCCCAGCCCGATCCGGGCGTCTGGCTGGTGATCGTCACGGGCGTGCTCGCCCTCGGCGCCGTCGTCCCGCGCACCGCCTGGCGGCTCTCGCGGAACGCCGTCACCATCGCCCACGAGGGCGGCCACGGGCTGATCGCCCTGGTCACCGGCCGCCGTCTGGACGGCATCCGGCTGCACTCGGACACCTCGGGGCTGACCGTCTCCCGGGGCAAGCCGCACGGCCTGGGCATGGTGCTCACCGCCGCTGCCGGCTACACGGCCCCGTCCCTGCTCGGCCTGGCGGGCGCCGCGCTGCTCGCCTCCGGGCACATCACGGCCCTCCTGTGGGGCGCCACCGTGCTGCTGCTGGCGATGCTGGTGATGATCCGCAACGCGTACGGCGTGCTCACCGTCGTCCTCGCGGGCGGCACCTTCCTACTGGTCTCCTGGCTGACGACGGCGCAGGTGCAGGCGGCGTTCGCGTACGCGGTGGTGTGGTTCCTGCTGCTCGGCGGGATACGGCCGCCCTTCGAGCTCCAGGGCAAGCGGCGGCGCGGCGGCGCCGTGGACTCCGACCCGGACCAGCTCGCCCGCCTGACCCATGTCCCGGCGGCCGTCTGGCTCGGGTTCTTCCATGTGGTGACGCTGTGCTCCCTGATGGGCGGCGGACGCTGGCTGCTCGGCCTCTGACCGGCCGCCCCCCGTGGCGGGCGGCGCCGTCCGGCCGCCGGTAACCCGCATTCCGTACGGCGGTGGCGCCCCGTATACGCCTCTGGCCAGCGGCTGCACTACCAGTGCCATGTTTCGTGCAGGTTGCGCCGCTTTTGATCAAGATCGGCACCCTTGCCCAGCCATTAAAGTAAGGGCATGACCGAGAGCCCCGCACTCCCCGCCCTGTGGCCCGCCCCCGTAGCCCCGGGGGCGGTCGATGCCACCGTCACTGTGCCCGGCTCGAAATCGGTCACGAACCGCGGCCTGGTCCTGGCCGCCCTCTCCTCCGAACCCGGCTGGCTGCGCCGCCCGCTGCGCTCCCGCGACACGCTCCTGATGGCCGAGGCGCTGCGCACCATGGGCGTCGGCATCGAGGAGACCGCTTCCTCCAGCTCCTCCAGTTCTTCCGGCTCCTCCGGCTCCTCCGGCGGCGAGGCGTGGCGGATCATCCCCGCCGGGCTGCACGGCCCGGCCACCGTCGACGTCGGCAACGCCGGCACGGTCATGCGCTTCCTGCCGCCGGTCGCCGCGCTCGCCGACGGCCCCATCCGCTTCGACGGCGACCCCCGCTCCTACGAGCGCCCGCTGGGCGGTGTCATCGACGCGCTGCGCGCCCTCGGCGCCCGTATCGACGACGACAACCGCGGCGCCCTCCCGATGACGGTGTTCGGCGGCGGCGCCCTGGAGGGCGGCAGGGTGGAGATCGACGCCTCCTCGTCGTCCCAGTTCGTCAGCGCCCTGCTGCTGTCCGCGGCACGCTTCAACCAGGGCGTCGAGGTCCGCCACGTCGGCGCGGCGCTGCCCTCGATGCCGCACATCCGGATGACCGTCGACATGCTGCGCGGCGTCGGCGCCCAGGTGGACACCCCGGAGGCGGGCGGCGAGCCGAACGTCTGGCGGGTCACCCCCGGTGCCCTGCTCGGCCGCGACCTGGTCGTCGAGCCGGACCTCTCCAACGCCCAGCCCTTCCTGGCCGCGGCGCTGGTCACCGGCGGCCGGGTCACCATCCCGGACTGGCCCGAGCGCACCACCCAGCCCGGCGACGCGCTGCGCGAGATCTTCACCGCCATGGGCGGTTCCTGTGAGCTGACCGACCAGGGGCTGACCTTCACCGGCAGCGGCCGGATCCACGGCATCGACGTCGATCTCGGCGAGGTCGGCGAGCTGACCCCGGGCATCGCCGCGGTCGCCGCGCTCGCCGACTCCCCCTCCACGCTCCGCGGCGTCGCCCACCTGCGGCTGCACGAGACCGACCGGCTCGCCGCGCTCACCAAGGAGCTCAACGAACTCGGCGGCGATGTCACCGAGACCGCCGACGGGCTGCACATCCGGCCGCGCCCGCTGCACGGCGGCATCTTCCACACCTACGAGGACCACCGGCTGGCGACCGCCGCCGCGGTCATCGGCCTCGCCGTCGAGGGCATCGAGGTGGAGAACGTCGCCACCACCGGCAAGACGCTGCCCGACTTCCCCGGGCTGTGGACGGACATGCTCAATCCGGCGGTCCCCGCCCGGAGAGCCTGAGGGCAGCCGCCACCATGCGCCGCTACGGCAAGAACCCCGATGAGGACGACGTCCGCGTACGCCCCAACCGCAAGGGCAACCGTCCCCGTACGAACATCCGCCCCAAGCACGAGGACGCCTGCGAGGGCCTGGTCCTGACCGTCGACCGGGGCCGCCTCACCTGCCTCATCGAAGGCCGCACGGTCACCGCGATGAAGGCCCGCGAACTGGGCCGCAAGAGCGCCGTGGTCGGCGACCGGGTCGCGGTGGTCGGCGACCTGACCGGCGCCAAGGACACCCTCGCCCGGATAGTCCGGGTCGAACCGCGCACCTCGACGCTGCGCCGTACGGCCGACGACGACGACCCGTACGAGCGGGTGGTGGTCGCCAACGCCGACCAGCTCGCCATCGTCACCGCGCTCGCCGACCCCGAGCCGCGCCCGCGGCTCATCGACCGCTGCCTGGTCGCCGCCTACGACGCGGGCCTGGACCCGCTCCTGGTGCTGACCAAGTCGGATCTGGCCTCCGCGGACGCCCTGCTGGAGTCCTACGGCGCACTCGGCGTCCCGTACGTCGTCACCAACCGCGACGAACTCGCCGACGGCACCGCCGCCGACCGCGTCCGGGAGCAGCTGACCGGGCGGATGACAGCGTTCGTCGGGCACTCCGGGGTGGGCAAGACCACCCTGGTCAACGCCCTCGTCCCGGAGCGCCGCCGGGCCACCGGCCAGGTCAACGCGGTCACCGGCCGCGGCCGGCACACCACCACCTCCGCGCTCGCACTGCCGCTGCCCGGCGACTCCGGCTGGGTCATCGACACCCCCGGCGTACGCTCCTTCGGGCTGGCCCACATCGACCCGTCCCGGGTCATCCACGCCTTCCCCGACCTGGAGCCGGGCACCGAAGGCTGCCCGCGCGCGTGCAGCCACGACGAGCAGGACTGCGCCCTGGACGAGTGGGTGGCCGACGGGCACGCCGAGCCGGCCCGGCTGTACTCACTGCGCCGCCTGCTGGCCACCCGGGAGCGACGCGAGGGCGACTGACCGCCGCAATCCGCTGCCGCCCCTCCGGGCCGCGGGCATAATCGCACCCGGGCCGGTCCCCTACCGGCGAAGTGGTCACCTGGCTGAAGCGGTCATCGAGCTGACGGAGGCAATGGGACATGGCGTGGCTGCTGGTCGTGGTGGCGGGGATCCTGGAGACCGGCTTCGCGGTCTGCCTCAAGCTCTCGCACGGCTTCACCCGCCTCTTCCCGACCCTCGCCTTCGCCGCGTTCGCCCTCGGCAGCTTCGGCCTGCTGACGCTGGCGCTGCGCAAGCTCGACGTGGGCCCGGCGTACGCGGTCTGGACCGGCATCGGCGCGGCCGGCACCGCGATCTACGGCATGGTCTTCCTCGGCGACCTGGTCTCCACCCTGAAGATCGTCTCCATCACCCTGGTCATCGTCGGGGTGATCGGGTTGCAGTTGTCCGGGTCGGCGCACTGACACCGGACCCTCCGCCCGACCGGGTCCGGCCACCGCGCCGCGCTCCGACAGCCCCGCGAACGCACCCCGTACGAGCCGGTCCACCGCCTCGCCCTCCAGCTCCCGGCGCGGCCCCCGCCGCGCCAGCGGTACCCGGCCCGGCGCCCGCCCGGCGGGGCCCGGCCGGGGGTCCGCGCCGCCCTCCGGGGCGACCACGCAGGACAGCGTCAGCCGGGCCGCGGTCTCGCAGGCGGCGCCCAGGGCGGGCAGCTCCTCACGCGGCCAGCCGGGCTCCAGCGCGGCGACCGCCCGGTCCCGGAAGCGGCCGACCAACTCGGTGGGACCGTTCGGCGGGGTCGGCAGCCGGTCCGCCCAGCATCCGGTGAGCGCGGCCCTGACCAGCGGATTCGCCCGCGCCGTGCGCAGCGTCCAGGCCGCCGCGGCGACCACCCGCCCGGCCGCGTCGCCCGGCGGCCCGACCGCCGCCGGCCCGTCCGGGGCGAGCGCCCGCTCCACCCCGGCCAGGTAGGTGTCGGTCTCCCGGCGGACGAGGGCGCGCGCCAGCCCCTCCTTGCTGCCGAACTCGTTGTAGAGCGTCTGCCGGGACACCCCGGCCGCGGTCGCCACGTCCACCATCCGAACGGCCGTCCAGGCGCGGGCCAGCAGCGCCGCATAGGCGGCGTCCAGGAGGGATTCACGTGCCGAGGGCATCCGCCACCTCCCCGGTCCGAGGCCCGAATCAGCTGCTCCCGCACAGAATTGACGTGGCGTCAGGAAGTGTCAAGGGCCGCCGCGGGGACCGTCCGGGGGAGCCTGCGCGCCGCGCCCCGAGACACCACCCGTAGGGCCCGGCATGGTCGTGTGGCTCCCGCGCATACCAGTAGATACTGTTCGCACATGCCCGACTATCACGATGATCTTCGCCTCGGCCATGTCCTCGCGGACGCCGCGGACGCCGCGACGATGGAGCGGTTCAAGGCCCTCGACCTCAAGGTCGAGACCAAACCGGACATGACACCGGTGAGCGAGGCGGACAAATCCGCCGAGGAGCTGATCCGCGGCCAGCTCCAGCGCGCCCGGCCGCGGGACGCGGTGCTCGGCGAGGAGTTCGGCAGCGAGGGCTCGGGGCCGCGCCGCTGGATCATCGACCCGATCGACGGCACCAAGAACTACGTCCGCGGGGTGCCGGTGTGGGCGACGCTGATCGCCCTGATGGAGCGCGGCGAGGGCGGCGACCGGCCGGTGGTCGGCATCGTCTCCGCCCCGGCGCTGAACCGCCGCTGGTGGGCCGCCGAGGGCCTGGGCGCCTTCACCGGCCGCAGCCTGACCTCCGCGACCCGGCTCACCACCTCGCGGGTCGGCCGCATCCAGGACGCCTCGTTCGCGTACTCCTCGCTGACCGGCTGGGAGGAGCGCGGCCGGCTGTCCAGTTTCCTCGACCTGTCCCGGGACTGCTGGCGCACCCGGGCCTACGGCGACTTCTGGCCGTACATGATGGTCGCCGAGGGCTCGGTGGACATCTGCGCGGAGCCCGAGCTGTCGCTGTGGGACATGGCGGCCTGCGCGGTCATCGTCCAGGAGTCGGGCGGCCGGTTCACGGGGCTGGACGGCCGGCCCGGCCCGCACAGCGGGAACGCCGCCGCCTCCAACGGACTGCTCCACGAGGACCTACTGAGCTACCTCGGCGACACCCGGGGCTGACACCCGACGGCCGTTCCGCGGCCGATCGCGCGCCGGATCCAGGCGCCGACCTGCGCAGACCCGCGAAGGGGCAGATATTCGGACAGGCGTCCAACATTTGCCCCTTGTTGCACCAACCGGAGCATGTGAACATGAGAATCCCCCCGTTTGTGAACTTGTGAATGGGTTCGCAAGGTCACATGCACCAAGGAGGTGGCTCCACTCCATGCCCATGCTCGTCAAAGACGCCATGAGCACGGTGGTCCTCACCATCGGGCCGGCTCACACCCTCCGCCAGGCGGCACGACTGATGGCGGCCCGCCGCATCGGCTCGGCCGTGGTCCTCGACAACGACACCTGTGGCATCGGCATCCTCACCGAGCGCGACATCCTCAACTCCCTCGGCGCGGGCGAGAACCCCGACCGGGAGACCGCACAGAGCCACACCACCCCCGACGTGGTCTTCGCGACACCGGACTGGACGCTGGACGACGCCGCGGAGGCCATGGTGCGCGGCGGCTTCCGCCATCTCATCGTCCTCGACGGCCACGAACCGGTCGGCGTCGTCTCGGTCCGCGACATCATCCGCTGCTGGTCGGCCGTCCCGGTGCGGGCGGACGCAATTCCCGCCTGAGGCCGGCAGGCCGGGCAAGTACTGCCGGCAGGCCGGGCAAGTACTGCCGACAGACCGGGCAAGTACTGCTGCCAAGCCGGGCAAGCGCTGCCGGCAGGCCCGGCCGGTGCCGCCGCGGGCCGGACCGGTTCCGTACACTCCCCCTCCACGGCGCACGAAGAGGCCGGAGCCCCATGGCGTCCGGCCTCTTCGGCTCTTACGGCAAGCGGCAGTTGAGCGGTCCCGCGGCCGGAGACGTCCCCGCGTGAGCGACGGCGGTCCGGCCGTGGGGCGCTCCGGCTAGCCGCGCAGGGCCTGGACCGCGGCTTCCAGCCGCTTGCCGTAGTCCGCGTCCGCCTTGCGGAAGTTCTCGATCGCGCGCTGTGCGATGTCTTCGCGGGAGACCTTGGCGATGAAGCCCGCCAGGTTGTTGATCAGGCGCTCCTTCTCGGCCTCCGATATCAGGCGGTAGAGGTTGCCCGCCTGCACGAAGTCGTCGTCCTCGGCGTGCGAGGGCGCCGCGCTCTTGCCGGACTCACCGGTCACCGCGACCGGCTGCCACAACGGCCGGCCGGTCTCGGCCGGGCCGCCGAAGCTGTTCGGCTCGTAGTTCTTCCGGCCGCCGTGGCGGCCGTCGTAGAGGGCCCCGTCGCGGCCGTGGCTGCGCGCCTCCGTGGCGTGCGGGCGGTTGACCGGGAGGTGGTCGGCGTTGATGCCGACGCGGTAGCGGTGGGCGTCGCCGTACGCGAAGAGCCGGCCCTGGAGCATCTTGTCGGGGGACGGGCCGATACCCGGCACGAAGTGGTGCGGGGAGAAGATCGACTGCTCGACCTCGGCGAAGATGTTCTGCGGGTTGCGGTTGAGCTCCAGCTTGCCGATCTCGATCGGCGGGTAGTCCTCGTGCGGCCAGACCTTGGTCAGGTCGAACGGGTTGAAGCGGTAGGCGGCCGCCTCGGCCGCCGGCATGATCTGCACCTGGACGGTCCAGGTCGGGAAGTCGCCGCGCTCGATGGACTCGCGCAGGTCGCGCTGGTGGCTGTCCGGGTCCTCACCGGCGAGCCTGTTGGCCTCGTCCTGGGTGAGGTTCTTGATGCCCTGGTCGGTCTTGAAGTGGTACTTGACCCAGAAGACCTCGCCCGCCTCGTTGTTCCACTGGAAGGTGTGCGAGCCGTAGCCGTTCATGTGGCGGTACGTGGCGGGGATGCCGCGGTCGCCGAACAGCCAGGTCACCTGGTGGGTGGACTCGGGCGACAGGCCCCAGAAGTCCCAGACGTTGTCCGCCTCTTGGGAGCCGGTGTACGGGTCGCGCTTCTGGGTGTGGATGAAGTCGGGGAACTTGATGGCGTCCTTGATGAAGAACACCGGGGTGTTGTTGCCGACGAGGTCGTAGTTGCCCTCTTCGGTGTAGAACTTCAGCGCGAAGCCGCGGGGGTCGCGCACCGCGTCCGCCGCTCCGAGGTTGCCGGCGACGGTCGAGAAGCGCAGGAACGTCTCGGTCTGCTTGCCGACCTCGGAGAGGAAGTTCGCGCGGGTGTACTTGGTCACGTCCGCGGTCACCGTGAACGTGCCGTACGCACCGGCGCCGCGGGCGTGCACGATGCGCTCCGGAATGCGCTCGCGGTTGAAGTGCGCGAGCTTCTCGATCAGGAGCTGGTCCTGGATCAGACCGGGGCCGCCGACGCCGGCCGTCTCGCTGTTCTGGTTGTCCGCGACCGGGGCCCCGGCCTCCGTGGTCAGCGGTCCGGTGGTGGTCTCTACCGACACGTGCGCCTCCTGACGTCTTCGTACACCTGCCCTTGGCTTGCGCCGATCACGATCCTACATTGGACACTGTCTAAGTCAAGAAGTACCCGAAACTCGTACCTGATCCGGTGATGGACCCCCACTGGTACCCTGGTGTCTATCTGACTGATAGGTGATTGGCATGAGTGACCTGCTGGAACGACTCCGGGGACGCGGCTGGCGGCTGACCGCACAGCGCCGCGTCGTCGCCGAGGTCCTCGACGGGGACCACGTCCACTACACGGCCGACGAGGTGCACGCCCGGGCGACCGAACGCCTCCCCGAGATCTCCCGCGCCACGGTCTACAACACCCTCGGCGAACTGGTCTCGCTCGGCGAGGTGATCGAGGTGAGCACCGACGGCCGTGCCAAGCGCTACGACCCCAACGCCCATCACGACCACCAGCACCTGGTCTGCTCGCGGTGTGGCACGATCCGCGACGTCCACGTCCACGGCGACCCGCTCACCGCCCTCCCCGAACCGGAGCGCTACGGCTTCCAGGTCTCCGAGGTCACCGTGACGTACCGGGGCATCTGCCCCAACTGCTCCGGCTCCTGAGGGAGGAGCCGGCCGGAGTCCGCACCGGCCGGCGGCGGGGCGAGCTCCGCCTCGCCGCTCGACCGTGCCCCGTACGCGGAGGCGGTCGGCCGCCAACCCATGAACCGACGGTCCCGGTGGAGGGCCTGGGCGGCGGCACGCAGGAGACCTCATACGACGAAGGCCCGGATCCTTGAAGGATCCGGGCCCTGGTCTTCAGTAGCGGGGACAGGATTTGAACCTGCGACCTCTGGGTTATGAGCCCAGCGAGCTACCGAGCTGCTCCACCCCGCGTCGTTGTGGCACAACTCTAACCCCAGGCCGACGACCAGCGCAAATCCCTTCCGCGGCCCAGGGCCCGGCCCTCCGACCCGCCCCTGGGCCGCGGGCGCGCCGGGCCCGCGGTACGGCGCGCTGCGGGCCGAAACGCCTAGGCGCTCAGCTCCTCCTGGAGGGCGGTGCGCAGCCGCGCCGCACGCTCCGCGACCTCCGGCGGCCCCAGCTCCACGGCCCGCCCGCACCACTTCTGGGCCTCCGCCAGCGCACCGCGCCGGGCGGCGATCAGCGCCAGCCGGAGCGCCGCCCGGCCGTGGCCGTCCTCGGCGGCGCGCTGCCACCACATGGTGGCCTCGGGCAGGCTGCCCTCGCGGGCCAGCAGCAGCCCGAGGTTGAAGGCGCCGTTGCGGCTGCCGGCCTCGGCTGCCGCGCGGTACCAGGTCGCCGCCTCGACGGCATCACCACGAGCCGCCGCGAACATGCCAACCCGGACCTGGGCGCGGCGGTGCCCCTGCCGAGCGGCCCTCTCGTACCACTGCGTGCTCTCGTCGTCGCCGGTCCGGTCGCCGTCCGCGAGCCCGGCGCCGCCCGACTCCGCGGCCTTGCGGTCCAGGAGGTCGGCGAGCCGGAACGCGGCCTCGGCGCTGCCGCCGCCGGCCGCGCAGCGCAGATTCCGCTCGGCGTCCAGGAGGTCGCCGTCGCGCAGCTGCACGATGGCGACTTGGAGCGCCGCCTCGGTGTGCCCGGCCGCCGCCGCCCGCTCGTACCAGCAGTGCGCCAGCCGCTCCTCACCGCGGCCGGCGAACAGGATGCCGAGGTTGAACGCGGCGTCCACGCTGCCCGCTTCGGCCGCCTTGGAGAACCACGGCTCCGCCCCGGAGGCGTCGCCGCGCTGGAGCAGCAGGATGGCCAGCGCGTTGGCGGCCTCGCGGTGGCCCGCGTACGCGGCCCGGCGGTACCACTGCTCACTGCGGCCCGGCGAGCCCTGCTCGGCGCACAACAGGCCCAGGTTGTAGGCGCCGTTGACGTCCCCGGCGTCCAGCGCGGCGCGGTACCAGCGCTCGGCGGTCTGCAGTTCGCCGCGGTCGGCGTGCAGCGCGCCCAGCGCGTTGGCGGCGTTGCCGTCGCCGTCCTGGGCCGCGCGCCGCCACCACTCCGCGGCGCTCTCCTCGTCCCCGGCGTCGCGCAGCAGGAAGCCCAGCGCGCAGGCGGCCCGCGCCTCACCGTCCTTGGCGGCGGACAGGTACCAGCGGCCCGCCTCCTGGACGTCACCGCGGTCCTCCAGCAGCGCGCCCAACTGGAGCGCGGCCCGCCGGTGTCCGCGCGCGGCGGCCTGGCGGTACCACTGCTCGGCCTCGACCTGCTGCGTCAACTCGCCGTAGGCGGGCACCGCGCGGCGGTCCGCGTCGCGGCCGTCCTCGATGAGCCGGGCCAGGCGGTACGCGGCCTCGCGGTGGCCCCGCTCGGCAGCGGTCCGGAACCAACGCTCGGCGCCGATGTCGCCGCGGTGCTCCAGCAGGTCGGCAAGGGCGTACGCGCCCAGGCAGTGGCCGGACTCGGCGGACTGGCGCAGCCAGTACTCGGCGGCCGGTTCGTCGCCGCGCTCGCGGTAGTGGCGGCCCAGGGCGTGCGCGGCGGCGGCGGAGCCGGCGACAGCGGCGATCCGCCACCAGCCGGCGGCCTCGTCGGCGTAGCCCCGCTGGTGCAGCAGGACGCCGAGGTTGTTGGCCGCGGCGCGGTCTCCGGCGGCGGCGGCGGAGCGCAGGTGCGGCTCGGCCCCGTCCAGGTCGGCGCGGCGCAGCAGCATCGCGCCCAGCGCGCTCATGGCGGCGGTGTCGCCCTCCTCCGCGGCCCGGCGGTGACTGGTCTCGGTCACCGCGTCGGACGCCTCGGCGGCCTCCATCGCGTCCATCGGCATCTCGGATTCGCGCCCGTCGTCGGGCGCATGCACAAACCGGTCTGTCTCCAACAACCTTGCCTTGTCCCCCATAAGAGCCATCGTCGCATCACCCGTAACCCGCGTACACCTGGTATACCGCAGCCAGTGAGGTCACTTCAGCGGTTTGTCGACTTCCCGACACGGCGACATGCCAAACTCAAGCACACAGCTTTCCCACATGGGTCTTCCGACCCGCCCCCGGCCGGCTTTGACCCGAACGCATGACGAAGGCCCGGATTCTCAAGGAATCCGGGCCTTGGTCTTGAGTAGCGGGGACAGGATTTGAACCTGCGACCTCTGGGTTATGAGCCCAGCGAGCTACCGAGCTGCTCCACCCCGCGACGTTGTGACCCCAACGTATCACGGCGCCGGGACGGCAGTTGACGCCGGGCCC
>NZ_JBNHIN010000003.1:0-31940 GCF_050054615.1 Streptomyces sp. YGL11-2 | reverse complement strand
CCCCCCCCCCCCCCCCCCCCGGGCCCGCATACCGCCGCAGCGGCTCAGCCGCCCGACTTGCCGCCCTTCTCGGACGCCTTGGCGGCCCGGTCCAGCGCGGCCTTGAGCTTCTTCTGGGCCTCGCCGTACGCTGCCCAGTCGCCCGCGACGCGCGCCTTCTCGCCCTCGTCGTACGCCTTCTCGGCGTCGCCGAGTGCCTGCTGCACGGTCTGGCCGGATGGCGGCGGCTGCTGGCCGGTCTCACCGCCGCCGGGCGGATTCTCCGTGCCGGTGCTCGGCGCCTTCTTGCCGAAGACCACGTCCAGCGCGTCCTTGAGCGAGTTCTCCAGGACGGGCTTGCTGTCGCCGTAGCTGACCAACACCTTCTTCAGGAGTGGGTAGTTGGTGTTGGCGCCGCGCAGATAGACCGGTTCGACGTAGAGCAGCCCGCCGTCCAGGGGGACGGTCAGCAGATTGCCGTACTCGATCTCCGAGTCGCCGAATTTCTTCAGGATGTTGAGCTCGTTGGCGATCGTCGGATCGGAGTTGAACTTCGACTGCGCCAGCTGCGGGCCGGGCACCGGTGTCTGCGCGGGCAGCTTCAGCAGTCTGATCCTGCCGTAGTCGCCGCTCGTCGCATTGGCGTCGACCGCCATGAAGGCACCGAGGTTGTCCTTCTTGTTGGGCGTGAAGGTCGTCGTCAGCGAGAACGCCTGTTCCTTCTGGTCGGGCATCTTCATGCTCAGGTAGTACGGCGGAACCGCGTTGCCGGACTTGGTGGTCGGGTCACTGGGGATCTGCCAGCGCTCCGAGCCGGTGTAGAAGGTCCCCGGGTCGGTCACGTGGTACGTGGTCAGCAGCTGGCGCTGCACCTTGAAGAGGTCCTGCGGGTAGCGCAGGTGCTCCTTCAGCGCGGGGCTGATGGCGCTCTTCTTCTCCACCGTGCCGGGGAACGCCTTCATCCAGGTCTTGAGGACCGGGTCCTCGGTGTCCCACTGGTAGAGCTTGACCGAGCCGTCGTACGCGTCGACCGTCGCCTTGACCGAGTTGCGGATGTAGTTGACCTGGTTCTGCTGGGCCACCACCGCCCGCTGGCCGTTGGTGAGCGAGTCTGCGGTGCTGTCCCCGAGGGTGGTGCGCGAGGCGTACGGGTAGCCGTTGCTGGTGGTGTAGGCGTCCACGATCCACTGGATCCGGCCGTCGATCACCGCCGGGTAGGCGTCACCGTCGATGGTCAGCCAGGGCGCGACGGACTCGACGCGCTCCTTGGGCGTGCGGTTGTACAGGATCCGCGAACCGTCGCCGATCGCACCGGAGTACAGGATCTGCGGCTCCCCGAACGCCACCGCGTACGCGGCCCGGTTGATCGGGTTGGACAGGCTGACCCCGCTCCTGCCCTGGTAGCGGTAGCTCTTCTCGCCACTGTCGTCGGAGTAGTCGAGCTCCTTCTGGGGCCCGCCCACGATGGAGTACTGGGTGGTCTTCTCGCCGTAGTAGACACGCTGCTCGTACGGGGGGAGCTGCCCCCTGGACGGCAGGTTCGCCTCGGTGTAGTCGGGGCCGCCGCCGTCGGCGGTCTCCGTCCCCTTGGCCGTGACCGCGCCGTAGCCGTGGGTGTACTTGAAGTGGTCGTTGATCCAGTTGCGCTCGGGGATGCCGGCGAGGTTCAGCTCGCGCAGGCCGATGACGGTGTCCTGCTCCTTGCCGTCCTTGTCCTTGTACCGGTCGACGTCCAGGGTGGACGGGAACTGGTAGTAGGACCGCACCTGCTGCTGTTGCTGGAAGGCCGGCGAGACCACGTTCGGGTCGAGCAGCCGCATGCTGGCCGTGGTGTCGGCGTCGTCCCGCAGCCGCTGGCTGTCGTCCTTGCCGGCGGGCTTGTAGTTGCCCTTGTAGGGCGTGACCTCGGAGTCCTGGATGCCGTACGCGTCCCGGGTCGCCTTGATGTTCTGCTTGATGTACGGCGCTTCCTTGGCCTGCTCGTTCGGCTGGACCTGGAACTTCTGGACGATGGCCGGATACAGGCCACCGATGAGGACCGCGGAGAGCACCATCAGGCCGAAGCCGATCACCGGCAGCTGCCACGTGCGCCGCCAGAGGGTGGCGAAGAACAGGAGCGCGCAGATCGCCGCGATGAAGAACAGGATGGTCTTCGCCGGGAGATAGGCGTTGGCGTCGACATAGCGCAGCCCGGTCCAGTTGTCCGCCGACTTCAGGCCGCTGGACTTGACCGCGAGGCCGTACCGGTCGAGCCAGTACGCGACCGCCTTCAGGGAGACGAAGATGCCCAGCAGCACCGAGAGATGACCGGTGGCGGCGGCGGTCGCCCGGGAGCCGGGGCTGGTCAGCCGCAGCCCGCCGTAGAGGTAGTGCGTCAGCGCGGCGGCCACCAGGCACAGCACCGCGCAGGCGAAGCCGAAGCTCAACAGGAAGCGGTACCAGGGCAGATCGAAGGCGTAGAACGAGACGTCCTTGCCGAACTGCGGGTCCGTCGTGCCGAACGGGACGCCGTTGACCCACTGGAGCCACGTACGCCACTCACCGGAGGCGGAGGCCCCGGCGATCAGCCCGATCACGGACGTCACCGCGAGCAGCGCCCACTTCTTGAACGGGGCGATGCCCATCCGGTAGCGGTCCAGGCTCTGCTGCTCCATCGACATCGCGCTGAGCGGCGGCCGCAGCCGGTGCGCCAGCCAGATGTTGACGCCGACGCACACCGCCATCACGACGCCGAAGGCGAAGAACAGGCCGATCTTGGTCAGCAGGGTGGTGGTGAAGACCGAGGAGAACTTGACGGAGCGGTACCAGAGCCAGTCCGTCCAGAAGCCCGAGAACATCACGAAGAGCATGGCCAATACGGCCAGTACGCCCAACGTCATGAGCAGGGTCCGGAACCGCCGCGACGGTCGGCCGACTCTGATCCGTGGCCCTGTCGGGCCTCCGCCGCGGTCCGGCATCTGGAAAGCCAAGGTGCGCACCTCGAAGTTCGGTGGGGTGGTGAACAGGCCCGGCGATACTAGGACCCAGTGATGCAACTTACGACGGCTTTACTCGGTTCCCGATTTCCGGGGTCCACAAGGCACGATGTGGGGCATGACGAACCTCCCCGTTGACGGCACCCCCCTCGCCGCCGACCCACTGACCCGCGCGGTGCTCGAAATCGACGAGTACGCCGCCGGGCTCGGCTGGGACCAGCCCGCCCGCCTGTTCGCCCTCGTTGACACCGCCAAGCTGCGGGAACAGGAGCCCTCGCTCGCCGCCCAGCTGGGCATCGACGACGCCACCAGCGCGTCCCTGACCCCCGTGGAGCAGGACGAGATTCCGGCCGACGCCCCGCTGGACGAGTTCCTCGCCACCATCGCCTGGCCCGACGCCGTCGCCGGCTGCGCGCTGACCGTGGAGCGGCTGATGCTGCCGCCGTCCGCCGAGGAGTCCCAGCCGGCGGGCATGGACGAGGCCCAGCTCGCCAAGTGGGTCGCCAAGCACCCCGACCGCCAGGAGGTCCGGATGACGGTGGCCGTCCTGCGGGACGGATCGCGGGAATCCGCGCTGCGGCTGCGCGAGAAGGACTCCACCTCCGAGGTGCTCACCGGCTCGGCCCTCGTCCCCGGCCTCGCGGACGCGCTGGCCGCGACCTTCGAGGCGTGAGCGCGCCGGTCTGACCTACGAGCGGCCTGCCGGGCTGCAGCTCGGCAGGCCCGCCGTGTCGTTCGTACGGATCTTCTCCAGCGCCTTCACCGCGTCACCTATGGTGCCGACCTTGACGAGCCGGAGGCCGCTCGGGGTGTCCTTGGCGGCGGCGGCGCAGTTCTCCTTGGGCGTCAGGAAGAACTCCGCGCCCTTGTCCCGCGCGCCGATCGTCTTCATCGAAATGCCGCCGATCGGGCCGACGTTGCCCTGGTCGTCGATCGTGCCCGTACCGGCCACGAACTTGCCGCCGGTCAGGTTGCCGCCGGGCGTGAGCTTGTCCACGATGCCGAGCGCGAACATCAGCCCGGCGCTCGGGCCGCCGACGTCGGCGAGCTTCACGTCGATGTGGAACGGGAAGATGTGGTCCGCCTGGGCCTGGATGCCCACCACGGCACGGCCGCCGTCCGCCGCGGTCGTGAGCGCGATGTCCGCGCCGGGGCCCTCGGGCCGCTTGCCCTGCTGCTCCGCCACGGCGGCCTCCTTGGCCGGAATGACCGTGAAGACCACCTTTTCGCCCGGCTTGTGTCGGGTGACGAACTTGGCGACGTCGCCGGCCTGCGTGACCGCCTTGCCGTCCACCGCCTTGATCACATCGCCGGCGTGCAACTTCCCGTCGGCCGGCTTGTCCTTGACGACGGCCCCGACGACGGTCTGGGTGGCGACCGGGATGTTCAACTGCTTGAGCGCGGCGACCTTGGCGCTCTCCTGGGACTGGGTGAACTCCTCGGCGTTCTGCTGGTCGGCCTGCTGGGCGGTCTGCCCTTCCGGGTAGAGCGTCTTGTGCGGCACCACGGCCCGGTCGGGGTCCAGCCAGCCGTAGACCGCCTCGAAGAGGTTCATGCGGTAGTCGGGGCCGGTGACCTGGACCGTGGTCATGTTCAGGTGGCCGCTCGTCGGATACGTCGTGCGGCCGGAGATCTGGAGCACGGGCTTGCCCGCGTGATCCCCGAGAGTGTTGACCGTCGGGCCCGGTGACATTGCCGCGTACGGCACGGGAATCAGCACGCCGGCGCAGAGCAGCGCGATCAGCATCAGGGTCGAGGCGAGCAGCGTCGCGGTGCGGCGTGGCATGGAACGACAGTACGGGACGGGTATGACAACCGGCCCGCGGGGCCGTCCGTACGAGGACGGACGGGAGCCTCAGACCGGGTCCGTGACCGGGTCGGGAACGGTGGGAGCGGGCTCCTGTCTCTCCATCGCGGCACGGAACCGTGCATAGCCGGCCAGCTCCGCGACGTCCCCGGTCCTGCGGTTGCGCAGGGCCCAGCTGCTCCACAGCGCAGCGGCCAGACCGGCCAGAACCGGAATCAGCAGCCAGAGCAGCGCTCCCATGGCGACCTCCCGACACCTCGCGCAACCGTGATCGACGAATAAGCGGATTAACCAGCCGACAGGTCAACGCTCATGCCAGGGAGCCGGTTACGCAACCGGAACGGCACACACAGCCACCGCCACGGCCCTGGCCAGGGAGGATCCCGGGTTACCCGCCACAGAGGATCCCGGGTTACCCGGAAGGCAGCGCTACGCGCCGACCCGCCCTCCCGTCACCCGACCTCCACCCCCAGAAGACAGCGCTACGCGCCGACCCACTCCTCGGTCACCCGACCTCCACCCCCAGAAGACAGCGCTACGCGCCGACCCACTCCTCGGTCACCCGACCTCCACCCCCAGAAAACGGCGCTACGCGCCGACCCACTCTTCGGTGCCGTCGGAGAAGGTCTGGTGCTTCCAGATGGGGACCTCGTGCTTGAGGTCGTCGATCAGCTTGCGGCACGCGTCGAACGCCTCGCCCCGGTGCGGGCAGGAGACCGCGACGACCACGGCCAGATCGCCGATCGCCAGGTCGCCCACGCGGTGCACGGCGGCGAGCGCGCGGACCGGGTAGTCGGCGACGACCTTCTCGGCGATGCGGCGCATCTCCTCCTCCGCGGTCGGGTGCGCGGAGTAGCCGAGCCCGTCGACGTCGGCGCCGCCGTCGTGCGAGCGGACGGTGCCGACGAACAGGGCCGTACCGCCGGCCGCCGCGTCCCCGACGGCCGCGAAGACCTCGTCCACGGACAACGGGGTGTCGCGGATCGCCAGGAGCCGGATCGGGTCCTCGGCGGCCCGCTCGCCGGGGTGGCCGCGGCCGGGGGCGGTGCGGGAGTGCGTGCCAGACATACCCCCATCGTGCCGTACCGGGAGCGCGCCGGGGAATGGCCGTTTCCACCGGGCGTCCGGCCTCCCGTATGGAGGCTCGTACAGCCCGGCGGCCCGGGCGGCGGTCAGATGCGGCGGCGGGCCTTGCGGGCGCGGCGGACCAGTGCCGCGGTGCCCAGGAGGGCGACGGTGGCACCGGCGGCACCCGCGGCGGTGGCGTCCTTGCGGCCGAGCCGGCGGCCCGCGACGGTGTGCCGGCCGGCGACCTCTTCGAGGAGTTCGGCGAGCACCTCCTCGTTCGTCCACTTCGGACGCCAGCCCGCGTCGTGCAGCCGGCTGCCGCTGACCACCCAGGGGTGCATCGTGTACGCGAGGTCCCCGGCGGGGGACGGGGTCAGGCCGATGCGGTGCAGCCGGGCGGCGGCGCCCAGCGCCACCGAGGAGGGCAGCTCCATGCGGCGGATGCCGGAGAGCTCCTCTACTTCCTCCTGTTCCAGCCAGCCGTCGCAGCCCACCGCCAGTTCGCCCTCGACCTTCTGCAGGGCCGCGTACTCCAGGGCGCTGACCAGGTCTTCCACGTGGCAGAACTGCCAGGCGGGGCGGGACCCGGCGACAACCAGGAGGCGCGGCGACTCGAAGTAGCGGGTCAGCGCGGTGTCGGTGCCGCCCACCAGGACGGCGGGGCGCAGCACGGTGACGTTCAGGCCGGGGTGGGCGCGGGGCGCGCGGTGCGCCAGGTGCTCGATCTCCAGGAGGTCGCCGACACCGGTGGCGTCGGCGGTGGCGCGCAGCTCGGCGTCCTCGGCGAGCGGAACATCGTTGTCGGGCAGCGCCCCGTAGACCATGGCGGAGGTGCACAGCACGACCCGGTGGACGCCGGCCGCCGCGGCGGCGGTCAGCACCGTCTGGGTGCCGCGCACGTTGTAGGCGGTGCGCGCCGCGTCGTCGGTCTCCAGGTCGAGGTCGAGCGCGAGGTGGACCACGACGTCGGTTCCGCGGAGTTTGTCGGCGATGGCGGGGTCGCGGACGTCCAGGACGTGCCAGTGGGCCTCGGCGACGTCTCCATGGCGCTCGTCGATGGCCACCACCTTCCTGACCTCGTCGGAGGCGACCAGGGCACGGGTGAGCAGCGCGCCGACCCCGGAGGCGGCGCCGGTGACGGCGACGACGGGGCGGCGCAGCGGCCGGCCGGCGGCATCGCCTGGGGCGTGGTCCGCCTTTTCGGTCTGGGCCGCAGCGTTTCGCGCTGCGCGAACGGTCGGATCTGGGGAACTCACCGGGCGTCTCCAGCGGTTGTCTTCAGTACGGGCGCGTCGGACGCGTCCGCACCAGGTGGCTCCATCCTGCCGCAGCCACCGGGACAGCGAAGCACCGAGCCCCGATGCGGTCCGGGTGTCTACGCTGGAGGTGATGTCGGGCAGCCGCCGTCGGCCGATGGGGTCGGCGGCCCTACGAGCCGAGGAAACCCGTGAGTGACACCCCATTTGGATTCGGCCTTCCGCCGGAGGAGCCGGAGGACGGCGACAACGGCAAGAAGAAGGGCGGCCAGGGAGGTAGCCAGGGCCCCGCAGACCCCTTCGGGTTCGGCGGCGGGAGCGGCGGCGCGGACAATCCGTTCGCGGCGCTCTTCGGCGGCATGGGGGGACCCGGCGGCGAGATGAGCCCCGGCGATCTGGGAGCCGCGTTCCAGCGGCTCGGCCAGATGCTCTCCTACGAGGGCGGCCCGGTGAACTGGGACATGGCCAAGGACATCGCCCGGCAGACCGTCGCGCAGGGCGCCGAGGACGGCAGCAAGGACGCCAGCCTGTCGCCGGGTGAGCGGACCGCCGTCGAAGAGGCCGTGCGCCTCGCGGACCTGTGGCTGGACGGGGTGACGTCGCTGCCGTCGGGCTCCGGCTCGGTGGTGGCCTGGAGCCGCGCCGAGTGGGTCGAGGAGACCCTCCCGGTGTGGAAGGACCTGGTCAATCCGCTCGCCGAGCGCGTCGGGTCGGCGATGGGCGATGTGCTTCCCGGGGAGATGCAGGCCATGGCGGGCCCGCTGCTCGGGATGATGCGCTCCATGGGGGGCGCGATGTTCGGCACCCAGATCGGCCAGGCGCTGGGCGTCCTGGCCTCCGAGGTCGTCGGTTCGACGGACATCGGGCTGCCCCTGGGGCCGGCCGGCAAGGCCGCGCTGCTTCCCGGGAACGTGGCGGCGTTCGGTGCCGGCCTGGGCGTCCCGGAGGAGGAGGTGCGGCTGTATCTGGCGCTGCGTGAGGCGGCCCACCAGCGGCTCTTCGCACATGTGCCGTGGCTGCGCTCGCATCTGTTCGGTGCCGTCGAGGGCTATGCGCGCGGCATCAAGGTCGATACGACCAAGCTGGAGGACGTGGTCGGCCAGATCGACCCGCAGCACCCCGAGGAGCTGCAGAACGCCCTCCAGCAGGGCATGTTCCAGCCCGAGGACACCCCTGAGCAGAAGGCCGCGCTGGCTCGTCTGGAGACCGCTTTGGCGCTCGTCGAGGGCTGGGTGGACGCGGTGGTGCACGCCGCCGCCAAGCCGCATCTGCCGTCGGCGGACAAGCTCCGCGAGACGCTGCGGCGGCGCCGGGCGAGCGGCGGCCCGGCCGAGCAGACGTTCTCCACCCTGATCGGCCTCCAGCTGCGCCCGCGGCGCCTGCGGGACGCCTCGCGGCTGTGGGCCTCCCTGACCGACGCGCGCGGCCTGGAGGGCCGGGACGGTCTGTGGGAGCACCCGGACATGCTGCCGACGGCGGCGGATCTGGACGACCCGGACGGGTTCGTGCACCACGAGCAGCTGGACTTCTCCGAGCTCGACAAGATGCTGGGCGAGGCCGCGAGCAACGGCAAGCTCCGTCCGTCCAAGCCCGATCTGTCCAAGCCCGCCGAGGACGGCACGGGTGACGACGGTCCGCAGGCCCCCGAGGACGGCAAGGGTGACGGCGCCAAGTGAGTCTGCGTGAGGACGCGGCGCGGGTGCTCAAGGAGTGGCCCGCGCCGTCGGCCGACCAGGAGCGACTGCGGCTGGCCTATCTGGACCATCTCGCCGCCCACCAGGACGGTATGTGGAAGCCCTGCAAGGACGGGCACATCACGGCCAGCGCGCTGGTGATCGACCCGGCGGGCGGCCGGGTGCTGCTGACCCTGCACCGCAAGCTGGAGATGTGGCTCCAGATGGGCGGCCACTGCGAACCGGAGGACGCCTCGCTGGCCGCCGCGGCGCTCCGGGAGGCGCGCGAGGAGTCCGGGATCGCCTCGGGGCTGACCCTGCTGGGCGGTACGCCGGTGCGGCTGGACCGTCATCGGACGCCGTGCGCCGAGCACTTGGACGTCCAGTACGCCGCGCTGGCCCCCGCGGACGCGGTGGCGGCGATCAGCGACGAGTCGCTGGACCTGCGCTGGTTCCGCTATGACGAGGTGCCCGGCGTCGCGGACGCCTCGGTGGTGCGCCTCGTGGAGAGCACCAGGGCACTGCTGCCCGCAGCGCCCTGACGGCTCCCCGGGCCTTTCGGGTCTTCTGACGCCCCATCACATCCGGCGTCCGCCCTGACCGGGGCGGGCGCCGGACGCACGGGTGCGCCGGGCCGGCGACCGGCCGACCGGCTCCGCACCGATCAGCGGCCCCGGCGCGGGTCGCCCTGCTGTTCTCCACGGGCCGGCCCTGCGGCGTCAGGGCCGTACGGTTCCTCTCCGGGCCGCTGCCACGGTCCGGTACCGCCGTCCCCGGGGGCGGGCACGCCCTGCCCCGGATACGGCGCGGTCGGGGCCCCCGGAGCCTGCTGGCTCGGCTGCCCGTAGGCACCGGGCGGCGGCGGAGGAGGCACGGCCTGTCCCTGGGGCGCGCCGTAACCGCCGGGCGGCGGCGGAGGCTGCTGACCGTACGGAGGCAGCGGTGGAGGCTGCCGGGTGCCCGGGAATCCACCGGCCGCCTGACCGTGCGCAGGCGGCGGGGGCGGCGGAGGCGGCCCCTGCACACCGGCGGCCGGAGGCGGCGGAGGAGGCGGGGGCGGCCCCTGCACACCCCGGGGCGGCACCGACGCACCGGGCGGGACCAGCGGCGCGACGACCGTCGGCGCGCTGTGGATCTGCGCGGCGGACGGCTGCGGATACTGCGGAGGGGCCTGCTGCGGGAGGTACGGTGCGGGCTCACGGGGGTCAGGCGCCGCCGGCGCGGGCGCTGCGGACGCGGGCGGCGCGGCCGACGGGGCGGGCCCCGGGTCCGCCGGCGGCGCGAAGCCCGGCACGCCCTGTGCGGTCACCGGAGGCGCCGGCGCCGCTTCGGCCGCCTCCTCCTCCACGACCTCACCACCGAAGTTCTTCAGCAGCGCCTCCAGGCCGCCGTCGAAACCCTGGCCGACCGCGGCGAACCGCCAGACGTCCTTCAGGTAGACGTCGCCGAGCATCACGGCGCGCTCGGTGCTGAACTCGCTGCCGGTGAAGGGATACCGGGCCACCTCTTCGCCGCCGGCCACGATCCGGAGGTAGCCGGGCCCGATTTGCGACATCTGGCCCGCGCCGTCGAGCGTGGCGGTGAAGGTCAGCTTCCGGATGTGCGGCGGGATGGTGTCCAGGGTGACGCGGAAGGATTCGGTGTCGCCGGCCTGCGCGCCGAGCAGCTGAATCGACTCCTCGGGCGACCTGGGCTGGTTGTAGAAGACGAAGTAGCGGTCGTCGGAGAGCCGCTCGTCGGCGTCCAGGCCGAAGCAGCTGATGTCGAGGGTCAGGCCCGGTCCGGCGATCTGCACCCCCACATACAGATCCCGCCCGGCCGTCAGATCGCCGATCCTGGCCTTGTGGCCGCGCTGGAATTCCCTGGCCATGCGTAACGCCCCTCCCCCGCTCCCGCGTTGAGTCCCTACCCGTGCCAGGCTAACCGCTGACGCTGACAGCGAGTGATGCCGGGGCTCGGCGGGGCGGGACGGCGGTCACCGGCGACGGGCGGCGGGCAGATGGGGCAGCCGGTCGGCGGCCACCACGCCTTCGAGATAGCCGCGGGCCCGCTCCGTGCGCGGATAGGACTCCAACAGGCGCCAGAATTCCGGGCCGTGGCCGGGGACGAGCAGATGCGCGAGTTCATGCAGAAGCACGTAGTCGATGACGTACTCCGGCATGCCCTGGAGGCGGTGGGAGAGGCGGATGCTGCCCTCGGCCGGGGTGCACGACCCCCAGCGGGTGTTCTGGTTGGTGACCCAGCGCACCGACGCGGGGCGGGCTCGCCCGTCCAGGAACTGACCGGAGAGCCGCTCGGCCCGCTCGGCCAGCTCGCCGTCGCCCAGTATCCGCTTGCTCTCCTGGGCGGCGAGCTTGTCCAGCATCACACCGACCCAGCGCTGCTCCTCGGCCTCCGACATCCGGGCCGGGATCAGCACCACCGTGCGGTCGCCCTCGCGGTACGCGGAGACCGTCCGGCGCCGCCGGGAACTGCGGCGCACCTCGACCGCGCTGGTCCCCGACCCGCGGGCCTTCGGGCTCGGTTCAGCCCGGCGCGGTGGATCTGCGGCGCGGCGCAGGGGTGTCTCCCCGGAACCGCGGGGGGAAGGATCGGCGGGCACGCGCCCGACGTTACCCGCTGGCACTGCGGGAAGTCCCGCCCCACGAACGGTTCGCCACCTGAACGCCCCCGGCGCGCACGGCTTGTATGACTAATACCCGCTTCCTGTGGATAACTTCCGCGCCGGTCTCGCGCCTGGCGCATGCTGGGAGCCGGACGACGAACGACGGGGGCGGACGAGATGTATCCGATGCTCAAGCCCGCGCTGCGGCGCGGCTGGCGGGACCGGGAGACGGTGCGGTTCGGCGTGGCACCGGCCCATGCGGTGGTGGTCGGCCCGGTCGACATCGCAACGGGCAGCTTCATCGAGCTGATCGACGGCACGCGCACGATGCGGCAGCTGGTCGAGGAGGGCACGTCACTGGACGTGACGCCCGAGCGCGCGCGGGGTGTGGTGGACCGGCTCGGCGCGGCCGGGTTACTGGAGGCACCGGCCGCGGGCGGTCCGGCGGCCGAGGCGGTACGGGCGGACGGACCGGCCTTCGCACGGCTGCGGCCGGATCTGGCCTCGCTGTCGGTGCGGCACCGGGAGGCTGGCGGGCCGCTCGGGCGGATGGGGGCGCGCCGGACGGTCCGGGTCAAGGTGAAGGGCGCGGGCCGGATCGGCGCCCAGATCGCGGCGCTGCTGGCGGCGTCGGGCATCGGTCGGGTGGACGTGGTCGACGGCGGCACGGTCGAGCCGTGGGACGTGGTGCCGGGCGGGCCGGCGGCCGGGCAGGTCGGCGAGCGGCGTGACGCGGCCGCCCGCCGGCTGGTGCGGGAGTCCTCCCCGTGGAGCCGCCGGCCGCGGCCGGCCGGCCCGGTCACCGAGTCCGGGGAGCCCGGCATCTCCCTCGTGGTCATCGCCCCGCGCGACGGGCTCGGCGCGTACGCTCCCGATCCCGTGCGGGCCGAGCCGCTGCTGACCGCCGGTATTCCGCATCTTTACGCGGGCGTGGTCGAGGGCACAGGTGTGGTGGGGCCGTTGGTGGTGCCCGGTGTCTCGGCCTGCGCCGGCTGCGACGAGCTGCGGCGGACGGACGCGGAGCCGGCCTGGCCGCGGCTGCTCGCGCAGTGGCGCTCGGGGCGCGGTTCACCGTCGATGCCGGCCTGCGACGCGGCGCTGGCGACGGCGGTTGCGGGGCTCGCCACCGTCCAGGCGATGGCGTTCCTGGACGGCGAGCCGCCACCGTGCACGGGGGCGCGGATGGAACTCCCGCTGCCCTGCGCGAGCGTGCGGACAGTGCGGATCGCGCCGCATCCGGACTGCGGTTGCGGTGCCTCCGCTGCACAGGGGACGGCAGACGCCTCGGTTCCTGGGGCGCGACACGCCACAATGACGGAGTAACCCCGGTAGGGGACAGTGTGAGTTGGAGGGGCGCATGTCTGATCTTCCCCGCAAGGCGGTCACCCGCACCGCCAAGCTGGCCGCGCTGCCGCTGGGGTTCGCCGGCCGTGCCACCTGGGGTCTGGGCAAGCGGATCGGTGGCAGATCCGCCGAGATCGTCGGCCGGGAGCTGCAACAGCGCACCGCGGAACAGCTCTTCAAGGTGCTCGGTGAGCTGAAGGGCGGCGCCATGAAGTTCGGGCAGGCGCTGTCCGTCTTCGAGTCGGCGCTGCCCGAGGAGATCGCCGGTCCTTACCGCGCGGCCCTGACGAAGCTTCAGGAGGCGGCGCCGCCGATGCCGACGAGCACGGTGCACGCCGTGCTGGCGGAGCGGCTCGGCGAGGACTGGCGGGAGCTGTTCGAGGAGTTCGAGGACAAGCCGGCCGCGGCCGCGTCGATCGGCCAGGTGCACCGGGGGGTGTGGCACGACGGCCGCGAGGTGGCCGTCAAGGTGCAGTACCCGGGAGCGGGCAAGGCGCTGCTGTCGGATCTGGCGCAGCTGAGCCGGTTCGCGCGGCTGCTGGGACCGCTGATCCCCGGCATGGATGTCAAGCCGCTGATCGCCGAACTGCGCGACCGGGTCTCCGAGGAGCTGGACTACTCCCTTGAGGCGCAGGCTCAGCGGGCGCACGCCGAGGAGTTCGCCGAGGACCCGGATGTCGTCGTGCCGGCCGTGGTGCACCAGAGCGACCAGGTGCTGGTGACGGAGTGGATGGAGGGGGTGCCGCTGTCCGAGGTGATCGCCGGCGGCACCGAGGAACAGCGTGACCGCGCCGGACAGCTGCTGGCCCGCTTCCTCTTCTCCGGCCCGGCCCGTACGGGCTTGCTGCACGCCGACCCGCATCCGGGCAACTTCCGGCTGCTGCCCGGTGACTCGCCGGACGGGCCGGTCGAGGAGTGGCGGCTGGGCGTGCTGGACTTCGGCACCGTCGACCGGCTCCCCGACGGGCTGCCGCCGACGATCGGCAGCTCGCTGCGGATGGCGCTGGACGGCGAGGCGGACGCGGTCTACGACCTGCTCTGCGAGGAGGGCTTCGTCAAGGAGTCCATCGCGCTGGACCCGGACGCGGTGCTGGAGTACCTGCTGCCGATCATCGAGCCGGCGCAGGTGGACGCGTTCACCTTCACCCGGGGCTGGATGCGCAATCAGGCCGCCCGGATCGGCGATCCGCGGTCTCCCGCGCACCAGTTGGGCAAGCAGCTCAACCTGCCGCCGGCGTATCTGCTGATACACCGGGTGACCTTGAGCACGATCGGGGTGCTGTGCCAGCTGGGGGCCACGGTGCGGCTGCGCGACGAGCTGGAGGCGTGGATGCCCGGGTTCGTGCCCGAGGAGGAGTCCGCGGGTCCGGACGCGGCGGAGCCCGGCGTGGTCATCGGTGCCGCCGACGGCGCCGATGACCGTGCGGACTGGGAGGAGGCGGCCGTCGAGGAGAGCCCGGCCTGACCCTCACCACCAGGTCGAGTCCAGGCGTCCCTCGATGGCGCGGATGTTGTCCCTGGCGCAGTTGTCGCAGAAGTAGCGGCGCTCGCCGTTCTCGACCGAGCAGGTCCAGGTCGGCGGTGCGCCCTCGGGAACCGCGCCGCAGCGGGCGCACACCATGCGCGCGGAGTCCAACTCCGCCTGTCGATGCGTCTTCTGGTCCACCATCCGACGATATCCCCGTCAACCTCATGAACCGGTACGCAACGCACCACGGGGCCCGCCCTGTCGGACGGACCCCGTGGACGGTGGCCTCAGGAGGCGGTGCCGGTGCGCCCGGCTACTGCATCACGGCCATGGCGAGCGCCCGGCGGGCCCGCAGTGACGCGCGCTCGGCACGCCGCTGCATACGCCGCGCGGCGGCGAGCCGGTAGGCCCTGCGTTCGGACTCCGCCTCTTGGAGGCGTTGGTCCATATGAGCCCTCGCCAGGGCTTCTGGAATGAGTTGCATTTCGAGGTTCCTGTTCTGGCGCGGCGCGATCGCGCCGGAGTTCGCGGGGGCGGGGGTGTCGGTGAAAGTCGGGTTCATCGTGGGGTCCTGCTTCTGGGGATCCCGTGTGACGGGACGGTCGATCGTTCCTGTACCGGTGGTGTTCATGCCGCGACCGGGTTCTTGCGCGGACGGCCACGCGGACGCTTCCGCGGCACGACGACGCCCTGGACGAAGAGCTCACCGCCCCAGACACCCCACGGCTCCCGACGGTCCTTGGCGCCGGCGAGACACGCCTCGCGGACCGGGCAGGTCTGGCACAGCGTCTTGGCGTACTCGACGTCGGCCGGGGACTCCGCGAAGAAGACCTCGGGGTCGTAGGTGCGGCACGGAACGGCGGCGCCGAGGCGGTCGATCTCGTCGTCGAGCTCGGTGAGGGGCAGCAAGGAGTTCTCCTGGGGGTCGGGCGGAGGGATCAGGTCGGTGGCTACGGACGGGGTGTGCGTCTGGAGTTGCACGGTGGTGTGTTCCTCGTCTGTTCCGGCCCGGCTGGTGGCGGGCGCGTTGGGCAAAACAAAAGGGCCGCGGATCCCGGTGTGGGTTCCGCGGCCCTGGAAGGTGCCGACCTGATCGCGCCGATCAGGCTGGATCTCTCCAGGGTTCGAGGCCGCGGTAGGCCCACATTTCATGCTGCGTCTGGTACTGCTTCCGGGATTCGGCACCGTTGGCCGCCGCCGCGAAGGCAAAGGAATTCGCCGACGCCTTCGCTACTGCTGCCTCAGGTGCCTCGGTCGGTCGCGCGGTGCGCTCACTGCCCGTCAGGACAGCGACGGCGGCGGGACGCGCGACCTCGGTACCGGAGAGACGGCCGGAGCCGGACAGACCGGTGCCACGGAGCGAGAAGCCGAGCGCGCAGGGGGCGACGACCGAGAGATCGGTCATTTTGTTGGTCTCGATAATGCTGATCACTGGGCTCGCCTCCTCTCGGCGTCTCGGTGGACCGGGAAAACCCGGTCCAGGGTGTTCAAGTACAGCACGGATCCATCGGATCTCGGAAGTTCCGTTGTCTCCGTTGCTTCCGAAGGCTATGGGGATGCGCTCCGCGCGCGCAAACTATTTTTCCGACGAGTTTTCCGCGGCGTCCTCCGCCCCCTCTTCGCCGGCGCCGGCGAGCTCCTCACCGGCGCAGAGGGACAGCACATCGGCGCCGTAGCGGTCGAGCTTGCGGCGGCCCACTCCGGAGATGACCGCCAGCTCCGCGGCCGTCGCCGGGACGGCCTCGGCGATGGCCATCAGCGTCTTGTCGGTGAAGACGCAGTAGGCGGGCTGCCGCGTCCGGGCGGCCTGCTCGGCGCGCCAGTCCCGCAGCCGCTCGTACAACGCCTCGTCAAGCTCCGAGGGGCATTCCTCACAGCGCATCAGCTTCATCTCGCCGGCGTCCGTGAGGGTCTTGTTGCAGACCCGGCAGCGGGCGGGGGTGCGGTGCGTACGACGGCTGCGGCCCGGGGCCGTGCCGGTGCCGCGCTCGACTCCGCCGGTGGCCGCGCCCGTCGCGCGGCGGCCGGCCGCCCCGGAGCCCGGCCGCAGGCCGTGCAGGAACCGGCTGGCGCTGCGCGAGGCGCGCCCGCCGGGAGAGCGCGCCAGCGACCAGGACAGCGTCAGCCGCAGGCGGGCGCGGGTGATGCCCACGTAGAGCAGCCGACGCTCCTCCTCGATCTGCTCGTCGGTCCTGGCGTAGTGGATCGGCAGCATGCCCTCGGTGAGGCCGACCAGGAACACCGCGTCCCACTCCAGGCCCTTGGCGGTGTGCAGCGAAGCGAGGGTGACGCCCTCGACCGTCGGGGCGTGCTGGGCGTTGGCCCGCTCGTCCAGTTCGGCGACGAGGTCGGCGAGGGTGGCCTCGGGGCGGGCCCGGGCGAAGTCCTCGGCGAGCCGGACCAGGGCCGCCAGGGACTCCCAGCGGTCGCGCGCCGCGCCGGAGCCGGCCGGCGGCTGCCCGGTCCAGCCCATGTCGCTGAACACCGCGCGCACCTCGGACGGCAGGTCGACGGCGCCGTCGAGCAGGGTGTCGTTGGCGCCGAAGCGGGCCGCGCCGCGCAGCTTGATCCCGGCCTCGCGCACCTCGGGGCGCTCGAAGAACCGCTCGGCGCCGCGGAGCTGGTAGGGCACCCCGACGTCGGCGAGGGCCTGTTCGTAGACCTCGGACTGGGCGTTGATCCGGAAGAGCACGGCGATCTCGCTGGCCGGGACCCCGGAGGCGATCAGGTCGCGGATCCGGCGAGCGGTGCCCTCGGCCTCGGCGGGCTCGTCGGCGTACTCGGTGAACACCGGCTCGGTGCCGGCCGGGCGCTGCGAGACCAGCTCCAGGCGCTGCTCGGCGGCGCGGCCCCGGGCCTGGGCGAGCAGGCCGTTGGCGAGGTGGACGACCTGGGGGGTGGAGCGGTAGTCGCGGACGAGTCTGACGACCGTGGCGTGCGGGTGGCGGGTGCGGAAGTCGAGGAGGTGGTCGGGGGTGGCGCCGGTGAAGCTGTAGATCGTCTGGCTGGCGTCACCGACCACGCACAGGCTGTCGCGGTCGCCCAGCCACAACTCCAGGAGCCGCTGCTGGAGCGGGCTGACGTCCTGGTACTCGTCGACGACGAAGTGCTGGTACTGGGCGCGGACCTGCTCGGCGATGTCGTGCCGGTCCTGGAGCACGCCGACGGTGAGCAGCAGCACGTCCTCGAAGTCGATGCTGCCGCGCTCGCGCTTGAGCTGCTCGTACGTGGCGTATATCTGCCCGATCTCGGCCGGGTCGCGTGGCGCCTCGCGGCCGGCCTTGACGACCGCCGCGGGGTAGTCGGCGGGCACGGTCTGGGTGACCTTGGACCACTCGATCTCGCCGGTGACGTCGCGCAGCTCGGTACGGTCGAGCCGGATGCGGCAGCGGGCCGCGGCCTCGGCGACCAGTTGGACCTTGCGCTCCAGCAGCCGCGGCACCGCGCCGCCGACCGCCTTCGGCCAGAAGAACTGGAGCTGGCGCAGGGCCGCGGAGTGGAACGTCCGCGCCTGCACCCCGCCGGCGCCGAGCTGCCGCAGCCGGCCGCGCATCTCACCGGCCGCGCGGGCGGTGAAGGTGACCGCGAGCACACTGGCGGGCTGGAGGATGCCGGCCCGGACCCCGTACGCGATCCGGTGGGTGATCGCGCGGGTCTTGCCCGTGCCCGCGCCGGCCAGCACGCACACCGGACCGTGCAGCGCCGTGGCGACCTCGCGCTGCTCGGGGTCCAGCCCTTCGAGCACCGCGTCTGCCCCACTCGGCAGCGCCGAATACTGAGAACTGCCAGGGACCTGCGGGAAGAGAGGGGAGTCCGTTGCTGCTGTCACCCCGCCATGCTGCCAGGTCCCGCGGGGCGCCCGGGAAAGCCGTCCACAGCGGCGGGGCCCTGTCGTACCGGAGGGGGCGGCCGTGGACGGAGCACGGGTGCCGGTGCGGGGCCGGGAATGGTCCGGGGCCGGTGGACGTTCTTCTGCTCGGTGCCCCGTCGTCCGTGCGGCTTCGGCGGCACCTGATCACGATCGGGACCGAGCAAAAGGAGCGCGGGGCACATGGCGGGCACTGTGACGATGTACAGCACGACCTGGTGCGGCTACTGCCGTCGGCTGAAGGGGCAGATGGACCGCGAGGGCATCGCCTACACCGAGATCAACATCGAGCAGGACCCGGAGTCCGCGGCGTTCGTGGAGAAGGCCAACGGCGGCAACCAGACGGTGCCGACCGTGCTCTTCCCCGACGGCACGACGCTGACCAACCCGTCCCTGGCGCAGGTCAAGCAGAAGGTGGGCGCGGCCTGAGGGCCGGGCGCACCGTGTGAGACGGCCGTCGGCCGGTCCGGTGAGGGAGCCGGCCGACGGCCCATGCGTCACGGCTTGGGCAGCGGCTTGCCGTACCACATCTCGATGAGCCGGGCGGCGATGGAGATGCCGTAGGGCGGCAGGACCTCGCCGGATTCGAAGGCGGCGCGCAGGTCCTCCCGCGAGAACCACCGGGCCTCCTCGATCTCCTCGCCGTCCACCTGGATCTCGGACGAGGTGGCGCGGGCCATGAAGCCCAGCATCAGGCTGGACGGGAAGGGCCAGGGCTGGCTGGCGATGTACTCGACGTCGCCGACGACGACGCCGGCCTCCTCGAAGACCTCCCGGGCGACGGACTGCTCGATGGACTCGCCCGGTTCGACGAAGCCCGCCAGGGTCGAGAAGCGGCCCTCGGGCCAGTGGACCTGGCGGCCCAGCAGCGCGCGGTCCTCCTCGTCGGTGACGAGCATGATCACCGCGGGGTCGGTGCGCGGGTAGTGCTCCGCGCCGCAGGCCGGGCAGCGGCGGATGTGGCCGGCGGCGGCGATGACCGTACGCTCGCCGCAGCGGGAGCAGAAGCGGTGCAGGCGCTGCCAGTTCTCCAGGGCCACGGCGTGGACGAGCAGCCCGGCGTCGCGCGGCGAGAGCAGCAGGCCCGCCTCGCGCAGGCCCGCGGGGCGCGCGGACTGGTCCATGCGGCCGGGGAGCGTGTCCTTCTGGAGCGCGAAGTAGCTGACGCCGTCCTCGTCGGTGCCGAGGTAGTAGCGGTGTGCCTCGGTCAGCGGCGCCTCGAAGGACGGCGTCATGATCAGCTCGGTACGGCCGTCGGGGGTGTCGTCGATCAGGGCCTGGCCCCCGGACACCACGAAGACGCGCGTCGTGGGATGGCTCCAGGCCGCCGCCAGCCATGCCTCGTCGAGCCGGTGGTGGGCGGAGCGGTCGATTCCGCTCGGCGCGCTGAAGGTGATCGGCCGGTCGGCCGTGTGGTCGGTCCAGGTGGTCACTGCTGTTTCCAACTCCCCCTATGGCGTGGGTGATTGCTGCGTACGGGCGCGGCACAGTACGGCGGTACGCGCACGGGTCAGGCGGCGCGCCAGGTCTCTGCCAGGTCGCCCCACAGGTGGGCGGCGGTCTCGACGCCCTTCATCAGCAGGTCGAGCTCGACCTTCTCGTTCGGTGCGTGCCAGCCGTCGGACGGGACGGAGATGCCGAGGAAGAGGACCGGGGCGCCGAGGACGTCCTGGAGGTCGGCGGCCGGGCCCGAACCGCCCTCGCGGGTGAACCGGATCTTCGTTTCGAAGGCCCGCCCCATGGCGCGCACGACGGACTGGAGCGCGGGGTGGTCGAGCGGGGTGAGGCAGGGGCGGGTGGCGCCCCAGAACGTGATGTCGTGGCGGATGCCTGCCGGGAGGCGGCCGGCCACCCAGTCGCGTACGGACTGCTGGACGGCGGCGGCGTCCTGGCCGGCGACCAGGCGGAAGGAGAGCTTCAGCTGTGCGGTGGCCGGCACGATGGTCTTGCCGCCGGGGCCCTGATAGCCGCCGCCGATGCCGTTGACCTCGGCGGTGGGGCGGGCCCAGATGCGCTCCAGGGTCGTGCTGCCGGCCTCGCCGAGGGCGGCGTGGGAGTGCGCGGTGCGCAGCCACCGCTCCTCGTCGAAGGGCAGCTCGGCGAAGAGCTCGCGCTCGCGGTCGGTGAGCTCGATCACGCCGTCGTAGAAGCCGGGGACGGCGACCTTGCGGTCGGCGTCGTGGAGCGCGGCGGCGAGCCGGGCGGCCTCGGTGGCGGGGTTCGGGACCGCGCCGCCGAACGATCCGGAGTGGATGTCCTGGTCCGGGCCGTACAGATCGATCTGACAGTCCGTCAGGCCGCGCATGCCGGTGCAGACGGTGGGGGTGTCCCTGGACCACATGCCGGTGTCGGAGACGATCACCGCGTCGCAGGCGAGGCGGTCGGCGTGCTTCTCGATCAGAGCCGGGAAGTGCGGCGAACCGGACTCCTCCTCGCCCTCGATGAGCAGCTTGAGGTTGACCGCGGGGGCGGTGCGGCCGGTGGCGGCGAGGTGCGCGCGGACGCCCAGGGTGTGGAAGAAGACCTGACCCTTGTCGTCGGCGGCGCCACGGGCGTACAGCTTGCCGTCGACGGTCTGCGGCTCGAAGGGGTCGGTGTGCCAGCCGTCCTCGCGGGCGGCTGGCTGGACGTCGTGGTGGCCGTAGACCAGCACGGTCGGCGCGGACGGATCCCCGGAAGGCCACTCGGCGAAGACCGTGGGCAGGCCCTCGGTCTCCCAGATCTCGGTGGTCGTAAAGCCCGTCTCCGCGAGCTTGTCGGCGAGCCATTCGGCGCTGCGGCGCACATCGGCGGCCCGTTCGGGGTCGGCGGACACGGACGGGATGCGCAGCCACTCCGCGAGGTCGTCGAGAAAGGCTTCGCGGTGGTCGGCGAGGTACGCGCGGACGGCGCTGTCCGGGGTGGTGCTCATACGGCGAGCCTATCGGCCTTCCGGGGGATACCGGTCGGCGGTATCGCCCAGCAGAATCCGTTCGAGCCCGGCCCGGCCCGGCAGGCCGGCGGGCCTGACCACCTCGCCGGTGCGCACGAAGAGGAAGGCGGCGCCCACCTCCGACGGCGGCAGACCGTACCGCTCGGCCCAGGCGAGGCGGTAGACGGCCAGCTGGAGGGGGTCGGCGGCGCCGGTGCTCCGGGATGCGTCCGGCAGGGTCCGGCCGGTCTTCCAGTCGATGATCTCGAAGCGGTCGCCGTCCGGGCCGCGCTCCTTGTAGACGGCGTCGATCCGGCCGCGGATCACCCGTCCCGCGAGGGTTATCTGGAACGGGACCTCCACCCGGAAGGGGGTCCGCCGGGCATACGGGGTGCGGGCGAACGCCTCCTTGAGGGCTACGAGGTCCTGCTCGTCGGCGATGTCCGCCTCCTCGCCGGGCCCGGCGCCCGGGAGCTCGTCCGGGCCGAGGAGCGGCAGGGCCAGCTCCTCGAAGCGGGACTGGACCCAGGCGTGGAAGCGGGTGCCGCGGCGGGCGGCGGGCTGTGGCGGGCGCGGCATCGGGCGGGCCAGCTCGCGGGCGAAGCCGTCCGGGTCGGCGGCGAGCGCGAGCAGCTGGGTGGCGGTGAGCGAGGCCGGCAGCGGGACGTCCCGGACCCGGGCGCGGGAACGCCGCAGCTCCGCGGCGAGCGCAGTCAGATCGCGGTCCCAGGAGCCCACGGTGCGGCGCTCCTCGGGGAGGAGGGCGGGCGGACCGCCGTCGGCCGCGGCGGGATCGGGCAGGTCGGGCTCGGCGGAGCGCTGGGCGCCGATGCGGGGGTGCGGCGGCGGGGCGGCGCCGGTGTGCGCGGCACCGGCTGCGGGGGCGGGCGGCGGGGCGCTTTCGGTGTCGGACGGGTCGGCCCCGGAGAGGCCGGACGGGTCGTCCCCGTACGGGTCTCCGTACGGGTGCTCGCAGGGGTCGGGCTCGTAGGGACCGGGCTCGTACAGGTCGGAGTCGAAGGGGTCGGGGCCGGAGTCGAAGGGGTCGGGGCCCGACTCGAAGGGGTCGGGCTCGTACGGGGCGTCCTCGGGGGCGTCCAGCCACTCCTCGTCCGCCGGCGGGGGCGGCCACTCCGGGTCGTGGGCGGGCGCGGCCGGGACAGGGGCGGGCGCGGCCGGGCGGCGGCGCTCCAAATGGCCGCGGACCTCGGTGGCGGCGGCGCGGCGGCGGGCCAGGGCCGTGGGGTCCAGCGGCAGCGGCCAGGGCTGGTCGGCGGCGGCCTCGGCGAGGGCCGGGTTCTCGGCGCCCTCCTCCGGGGGGTCGGCCCAGAACTCGATCTCGCCGTGGCCGGCCTCGCAGTGCGCGCGGAGGGCCTCCAGGAAGGCGGACGGGCCCCGCGGACGCTTCTGGTTGGGGCCCCACCAGTGGCCGGAGCCGAGGAGCAGGGAGCGCGGGCGGGTGAAGGTGACGTAGCCGAGGCGGAGTTCCTCGGTCGCCTGGTGGTGCTTCATCGCCTCCTTGAAGTCCTTCACACCGCGGGCGGTCCACTCCGCCACGTCGGGGAGGGTCGCGGCATCGCCCCGGAGGACGTGCGGCAGGACCTTGGGGCGGCTGATCCACGACTCCCGCGCCTGCTCACTGGGGAACTGCTTGGCGACCAGGCCGGGCACCGCGACCACGTCCCATTCCAGGCCCTTGGACTTGTGCGCGGTGAGCACCTTGACGGTGTTCTCGCCGCCGGGAAGCGAGCTGTCCAGGCCCTTCTCGTACTGGACGGCGGCGCGCAGGAAGCCGAGGAAGGCGAGGAGCGTCGCCTCGCCGTCGAGGGCGGCGCCGCCCTCCTTTGCGGCGAAGCCGGCGGCGATGTCGAGGAACGTGCCCAGCGTCTCGCGGCGGCGGGCGGCGAGGGCGTGGGGGGAGGCGGACAGCTCGACCTCCAGGCCGGTGACGGCGAGGACCCGGTGCAGGACGTCCATCAGGGGATCGCCCAACGAGCGCCGCAGATCGCGGAGTTCGGTGGCCAGGCGGGCGAAGCGGACCCGCGCCTCCGGGGAGAACGGCAGGCCGTCGTCGGGGCCGTCGGCTTCCAGGAACGTGTCCAGGGCGTCGGCGAGCGAGACGGTCTCCGCGGGGTCGACGCCTTCCACCGCCTCGGCCAGCCGCTGTTCGGGGTCGTCGTCCGAGGTGCCCCGGTGGCCGGAGGTGTGGGCGAGGGTGCGGGCGCGGCGGCCCAGCAGCGCCAGGTCGCGGGGGCCGATCCGCCAGCGGGGGCCGATCAGCAGGCGGACCAGGGAGGCGTTGGCGGTCGGATCCTGAAGGACGTCGCAGACGGCGACCAGGTCGGCGATCTCGGGCAGATGCAGCAGCCCGGAGAGGCCGACGACCTCCACCGGGATGTCCCTCGCGACCAGTTCGCCCTGGATGCGGGCGAAGTCGGAAGCGGTGCGGCAGAGCACCGCGATCTCGCCGGGCGGCGTGCCGGTGCGGACCAGGTGGGCGAGGGAGTCGGCGATCCAGGTCAACTCTTCGGCGTGGGTGGGCAGCAGGGCGCAGCGCACCACACCGTCCCGCTCGGCGCCGGGGGCGGGGCGCAGCGCCTCGACGCCGGCGTGCATCGCCCGCAGGGGGGCGGCGAGGCCGTTGGCGAGGTCGAGGAGGCGGCCGCCGCTGCGGCGGTTCTCGCTGAGGGCGAAGCGGCGGGCCGGGGCCCCGTCGGCGAACGGGAAGTGGGCGGGGAAGTCGTCGAGATTGGCCACGGAGGCGCCGCGCCAGCCGTAGATGGCCTGGCAGGGGTCGCCGACGGCGGTGACGGCGTGGCCGGTGGGGTCCCCGGTGCCGGCCCCGAACAGCCCGGACAGCAGCATCCGCTGGGCGACGGAGGTGTCCTGGTATTCGTCGAGGAGGACGACGCGGAACTCCTCGCGAAGGATCCGGCCGACCTCGGGGCGGGTGGTGGCGAGGGTCGCGGACAGCGCGATCTGGTCGCCGAAGTCGAGGAGGTCGCGGCGGCGCTTCTCGCCGCGGTAGGAACCGACCAGGTCCAGCAGCTCCAGCCGGCCGCGGACCGTCTCGGGGGCCTTGCGCAGATCGGCGTTGGTCAGCCGGGCACCGTCCAGGGTGGCGAGCAGCCCGGTGTCGTACGTGCGGAGCGCGGCCGGATCCACGAGGTGCTCGGCCAGCTCGCCGTCGAGGGCGAGCAGGTCCTCCACGAGGGAGGGCAGCGAGGTCGTCAGCGACGGATAGGGGCCGGGGGCGGCACGCAGGGTCCGGGCGGCGAGCTGGAAGCGGGTGGCGTCGGCGAGCAGCCGGGCGCTGGGCTCCAGGCCGATGCGCAGGCCGTGGTCCTTCAGGAGCTGGCCGGCGAAGGCGTGGTACGTGGAGATCCGCGGCTCGCCGGGGGGTGAGTCGGGGCCCGCGGGGCCGCCGGGGAGGGCGTCGGGGTCGGTGACCCCGGCCGCCAGGAGGGCCGCCCGGACGCGCTCGGCCAGCTCGCCGGCGGCCTTGTTCGTGAACGTCAGCCCGAGGACCTGCTCGGGGGCGACCTGACCCGTGCCGACCAACCACACCACGCGGGCGGCCATGACCGTGGTCTTGCCGGAACCGGCTCCGGCCACGATGACCTGCGGGGCAGGCGGGGCGGTGATGCACGCCGTCTGCTCCGGGGTGAACGGGATGCCGAGGAGCTCTTTCAGCTGCTCGGGGTCGGTGATGCGAGCGGACACATCACAAACCGTAACGGCCGCCACCGACATCCCCTCCCCCGGCCGGCATCCATGCAGGTCAGCGGCGTACCGGCGGGCACCGGCCGGCTACCGCGCGCGATCACGCCGCACTCACGCCGCACTCAATCAACGATCTGCCGCCCCTCCGGCTGCGCGCTGCACGAGGCCCGGAAGGCGCAGTGCGCGCAGTGCGTCCCGGCGGTGGGTGTGAACCGCTCCTCCAGGACGCGGCCGGCGGCGGTGGCGAGCAGTTCGCCGACCCAGTCGCCGTCCAGCGGCTGCTGCGTCTGGACGGCGGGCAGCTCGTCGCCGCCCTCCTTCTGGGGCGCGCCCAGCCGCAGATGGACCAGCTCGGCGCCCCCGGGCTCCGGCGTACGGCCGCCGAAGGCGTCGTCGAGGGCGCCCTCGCGGACCGCGAGCTGGTAGACCGCGAGCTGCGGATGGCGGGCCACCTCGGGGCCGGTCGGCTTCTGCTTGCCGGTCTTGAAGTCCACGACGTAGGCCCGACCCTGGTCGTCGCGGGCGACATGGTCCATGCTGCCGCGGATCCGGACCGCGTAGGCGCCGGCTTCCAGGGTGACGTCGAAGCCGTGCTCGGTGGCGACGGCTTGCCGGCCGCGGGTCTCCCGCTCCATCACGTGCCAGCGCAGAAAGCGCTCCAGGGCGGCGCGGGCGTTGTCCTTCTCCTGGCGCGACTTCCAGGGGGCGTCGAAGGCGAGCGCGTCCCACACGGAGTCCAGGCGCTCCATCAGGACGGCCAGGTCGGCGGGCGTGCGCCCGGAGGCGACCTCGTCGGCGAGCACGTGGACGACGTTGCCGAAGCCCTGGGCGGCGGTGGACGGGGGGTCCGCCTTGACCTCGCGGCCCAGGAACCACTGGAGGGAGCAGGTGTTGGCCAGTTGGTCGAGGGCGCTGCCGGAGAGGACCACGGGGTGGTCGCGGTCGCGCAGCGGGACGCCGTTGCGGGTGGGTTCGTGCAGGCCCCACCAGCTGTCCGGGTGCGCGGCCGGCACCAGGGAGTGGCCGTCGTCGTCGGTCAGCGCGGCGAGTTCGGCCAGCCGCCGGACGGCGGCGGCGCGCAGCGCCGGGGTGGCGTCCGGGTCGACGGTGGTGGCGCGCAGTTCGGCGACCAGGGCGGCCACCGTGAGGGGCCGGCGGGGGCGCCCGGTGACGTCCTGGGGGGTGACGCCCAGTTCGGTCAGGAAACGGGACGGCTGGTCACCGTCGTCGGCCGCGGCCTTGACGGCGGTGACCACCAGGCGCTCCCGGGCCCGGGTCGCCGCCACGTAGAAGAGCCGGCGCTCCTCGGCGAGCAGCGCGCCCGGGGTGAGCGGCGCGGCCAGGCCGTCCCGGCCGATCCGGTCGGCCTCCAGGAGCGAGCCGCGCCGCCGCAGGTCGGGCCAGAGCCCCTCCTGGACGCCGGCGATCACCACCAGCCGCCATTCCAGGCCCTTGGAGCGGTGCGCGGTCATCAGCCGTACGGCGTCGGGGCGGAGCGCGCGACGGGTGAGGGTGTCCGCGGCGATGTCCTGGGCATCCAGCTCCTCCAGGAAGTTCAGGGCGCCGCGGCCACCGGTGCGTTCCTCGGCGCGGGCCGCGGTCTCGAACAGGGCGACCACCGCGTCCAGGTCCCGGTCCGCGTTGCGGCCCGCGGCGCCGCCGCGCCGGGCTGCCCGCTCCAGGCGCCCCGGCCAGGGCGTGCCGTCCCACAGCTCCCACAGCGCCTGTTCGGCGGTCCCGCCGCCGGCGAGCAGCTCACGGGCCTTGCGCAGCAGCAGACCGAGCCGCTGGGCGCCGCGGGCGTAGCCGGGATCGTGCGCCACCAGGCGCTCCGGCTCGGCCAGGGCGCGGGCGATCAGCTCGTCGGAGGGCGGCGGCAGGGCCCGGCCGGCGGCCCGCTCCTCCTCGCGGAGCGCCCGGCCCAGCCGCCGCAGGTCGGCGGAGTCCATCCCGCCCAGGGGGGAGGTCAGCAGGTCGATGGCGGTCTCCGGGCCGACGGAGAGGTCCGCCGGCTGCCCCGAGGCCGCGACCCGCAGCGCGGCCAGCAGCGGCGCGACCGCCGGTTCATGGCGCAGCGGGAGGTCATCGCCGTCGATGTCGAGCGGGACGCCGGCGGAGGTGAGCGCACGGCGCACGGCGGGTATCGAGCGCCTCCCGGCGCGTACGAGGACCGCCATCTCGCTCCAGGGGACGCCGTCCTCCAGGTGGGCGCGGCGCAGGACGTCCGCGATGTTGTCCAGTTCGGCGCCGGCGGTCGGGTAGGTGTACACCTCGACCCGGCCGCCGTCCCGTACGGCCGACGGTTCCCGGTGGGCACGCACCTTCCGGGCCGGGAGGCGGGTGAGCGGCATCCGGCGGGTCAGCAGGCGGGTGGCCGCCAGGAGGCCGGCGCCGGAGCGCCGGGACGTGCCGAGGACGGCCACCGGTGCGGGGGTCCCGTCGGCGCGCCGGAAGGTCTCGGGGAAGTCGAGGATGCCGTTCACGTCGGCGCCGCGGAAGGCGTAGATCGACTGGTCGGGGTCGCCGAACGCGATGAGCGTACGGCCCGGGGAGCCCGGTGCGGCGGGCGCGCCCTCGTGGCCGGCGAGCGCCCGCAGCAGCCGTACCTGGGCGGCGTCGGTGTCCTGGTATTCGTCGACGTAGACCGCGTCGTAGGCGCCGGCCAGTTCGGCGGCGACGGGCGGCTCCCCGGCGAGCAGCACCGCGCGGTGCACCAGTTCCGCGTAGTCCAGCACCCCCTGGGCGTCCAGGACGTCGAGGTATTCGGCGAGGAAGCCGGCCGCGGCGCGCCAGTCGGGGCGGCCGGTGCGCCGGGCGAAGGCGTCCAACGCATGGGGGCCCAGGCCCAGTTCGCGGCTGCGGGCCAGCACCGCGCGGACCTCGTCGGCGAAGCCGCGGGTGGTCAAGCAGGCGCGCAGCTCGTCCGGCCAGCTCACCCGGGCGCGGGCGGCGCCGGCCAGTTCCGCCTGCCCTTCGAGGAGCTCGCGGACGACCAGGTCCTGTTCGGGGCCGGACAGCAGCCGCAGCGGGTCGGCGAAGAGGTCCGCGTCCTGGTGGGCGCGGACCAGCGCGTAGCAGAAGGAGTGGAAGGTGGTGGCCTGGGGGACGCCCGCCCGGTGCCCCACCGGATGGCCCGCCGGCGGTCCGTCCGGGCCGGCCAGGCGGGCGGCGAGCCGGTCGCGGAGGGCGACGGCGGCCTTCCGGCTGAAGGTGAGGACGAGGATCCGCTCCGGGTCGGCGCCGTCCCGCACCCGGCGCGCCACGGACTCCACCAGGGTCGTGGTCTTGCCCGTACCGGGCCCGGCGAGCACCAGCAGCGGTCCTCCCCGGTGGTCGGCCACCGCGTGCTGGGCGGTGTCCAGGACGGGCGGCTCGGTCCGCCCCGGCGGGGTGCGCACCAACCGGTACGCGCCGGAGGCGTCCCGCCGCGCCGCCCGGTGGGGCAGCGTCTGCGGGACGGCCGAGAAGGAGGAACTCACGTGGATCGCCGGTCCTGGGAGGGTGCGAGGGAGGTGCTGGTGGTCGTGGTGCGTCGGCCGCGGGGCGGCGCGGCCCGGCCGCCGCGGGCGGCGCCGGCCGTGACAACAGTGCCCGACGCTACGCCAGGCGGCACCCGTGGCGCAGCGCGTCCCACGGGAGGCCGGGCCGCGGCCCGGAAGCGGCGCAGGCCATCGGCCCTACCGGCCCTCGCCGTCCCACCGGGCCCGCCGCATGTCGATGCGCGGTATGTGGCCTTCGGAGGCGGCGGACGCGCCCTTGAGCGGCGTCCCCTCGTCGCGGTAGTGCGCCAGCGCCCGCAGCTCGCTGCCGGGCAGCAGCACGCCGTCCGCGCGCACCACCCGCCACCAGGGCACCGCCCCGCCATAAAGGGCCATCACCCGCCCCACCTGGCGGGGGCCTCCCTCGTCCAACCACTCCGCGACATCGCCGTACGTCATGACCTTGCCCGCCGGGATCAGCTCGGCGACGGCGAGGACCCGTTCCGCGTACGCGGGCAGCTCCGCGGGCGCGTCCGTATCTCCGGTCCCACTCATTCGGTCCATCCTGCCGTACAGCACCGACAATGGCCTTGGACGCCTGGTCCCGCGCTCGCCGGGGCAGGCCCGGAAGGCGGTCGGGCAGCTGTGCGGGAGCTGTGGTTCCGCTTCCCGCGGCCCCCAAACGCACCCTGATGCCTCCCCGGACCGGACGGCCGTGCCACCATCTTCCGGACGGTGACTGGTGATACGAGATCAAGAAGAGACGGCCGAGCAGCAGGGTGCGGCGCCTCCACGGGAGGCGGGCGCCCCTGACGCGCTGGCCGACGCCGGTACCGCCCCGGAACCGACCGCAGTGACCGAGCGGCCACAGGGGCCGCGGGCGGCGGAACAGGGGAAGCACCAACGGAAGCCCGCCACGGCTTCCGCGACCGAAAAGGCGAGCACGATCGAGAAGGCCGAACGACCCGAGGCGTCCGAGAGACCGGGACAACCCACGGCGCCCGAGCCACCCGAGCGGCACACGGAGGACAGGCGGCAGGACGAGCCGCCGGAGCACGACAGGGCCGCGGACGGAGCGCCCGGGGGCGCGCCCCGGACGGGTTCGCACCGCGTCGAGCCGGGCACCGAGGGCGGCGGCGCCTTCCCGGCCGACCGGCTCGCGGTGGACGAGCCGCTGCTGCCCGCCCGGGTGCACCGGCCCGCCGACCTGCTCCGGCTGCTGCTCGGCATCGCCGGGATCGCCCTCGTCCTGGCGCTGGCGACCTTCGCCCACGGCACCACCCAGGGACTGAAGAACGACATCGGGCAGAGCGCCGGCGCGGCGCCCCAGCTGCTGATCAACCTGGCCGGGCTGACGTCCAGCGTCGCGGTGCTGATCGTGCCGGTGGCGTTCGCCGTGGAGCGGCTGATCAAGCGGGACGGGCTGCGGATCGCGGACGGCGTGCTGGCCGCCGTACTGGCGCACGGGGTGTCGCTGGCCACCGATCTGTGGGTCGCCGAGGCGGCCCCCGCCTCGATCCGCAGCGCGCTCACCCAGCCGCTCGCCAACGGGTCGCTGTCCGCGCCGGTGCACAGCTATCTGGCGCCGGTGATCGCCTATATGACGGCGGTCGGGATGTCCCGGCGGCCCCGCTGGCGGGTCGCGATGTGGTGCGTCCTGCTGCTGGACGCGTTCGCGGTGCTCATCGGGCGGTACACCACCCCGTTCGCCATCGTGGTCACGGTCCTGATCGGCTGGACCGTCGCCTTCGGCACCCTCTACGCCGTCGGCTCCCCCAACGTCCGCCCCACGGGCCAGAACCTCCTCGCCGGGCTGCGCCGGGTCGGCTTCCGGCCGGTCAGCGCGATCCGCGCGGAGGACATCGCCAACCCGGACCACCCCGAGCACTCCGACCGGGGCCGCCGCTACATCGTCAGCCTGGAGGACGGCCCGCCGATCGACGTCACCGTCGTCGACCGCGAGCAGCAGGCGCAGGGCTTCTTCTACCGGGTGTGGCGACGGCTGTCGCTGCGCGGCATCAACCAGCGCCGCAGCCTCCAGTCGCTGCGCCAGGCCCTGGAGCAGGAGGCGCTGCTGGCGTACGCCGCGATCGCCGCGGGGGCCAACGCGCCCAAGCTGATCGCCACTTCCGAGCTGGGCCCGGACGCGGTGATGCTGGTCTACGAGCACATCGGGGGCCGCAGCTTCGACTCGCTGGCGGACGAGGAGATCACCGACGCGCTGATGCACAGCGCCTGGCGGCAGGTCGCAGCCCTCCAGTCGCGGCGGATCGCGCACCGGCGGCTGGTCGGCGACGCCCTGCTGGTGGATCGTTCCGGCGACATCGTGCTGACCGAGCTGCGGGGCGGTGAGATCGCCGCCGGCGACGTCGTGCTGCGGATGGACATCGCCCAGCTCCTCGCCACCTGCGGGCTGCGGGTCGGCGCCGAACGGGCGGTCGCCGCCGCCGTCGCGGCGCTCGGCCCGGACGCGGTCGCCGACAGCCTGCCGCTGCTCCAGCCGATCGCGCTCAGCCGGACCACCCGTGCCACGCTGCGCCATCTGGCCCGCGAGCGCGCCAAGCGGGAGCGCGAGGCGGTGCTGGCCGCCTCGCAGGCCGCGAAGGAGGCGCGCGAGGCCCGGGAAGCCCACGGCCCCCAGGACCGCAAGGCGCTGCGGGCCGTGCGGAACGCGGAGAAGACCGCCGAGAAGCGGGCCCTGGAAGAGGCGTCGGAGGAGGCCCTGGAGGAAGATCTGCTCGCCCAGATCCGCCGGCAGGTCCTGCTGATCCGGCCGACCGCGGTGATCGAGCCGGCGAAGCTGGAGCGGCTGAGCCCGCGCATCCTGATCAGCTGGATCGCCGGTGCCTTCGCGGTGTACGTGCTGCTGTCGCAGCTCACCAACTTCAACCTGGGCGACGTGATCAACCAGGCCCGCTGGGTGTGGGTGCTGGTGGCGGCGTTCTTCTCGGCGCTGACGTACGTCGCGGCGGCGATGAGCCTGCTGGGGTTCGTCACCGAGAAGGTCTCGTTCGTCCGGACGCTGCTGGCGCAGGTCGCGGGCGACTTCGTGAAGCTGGTAGCGCCCACGGCGATCGGCGGGGTGGCGCTCAACACCCGGTTCCTCCAACGGGCCGGGGTGCGTCCCGGCCTGGCGGTGGCGAGCGTCGGCGCGTCCCAGCTGTTCGGCCTGGGCAGCCACATCGTGCTGCTGCTGGCGTTCGGCTATCTGACGGGCACCGAGCACGCGCCGCAGATCTCGCCGTCCCGGACGGTCATCGCCGGGCTGCTGACGGTGGCGGTGCTGATCCTGGTCGTCACGGCGGTCCCGGCGCTGCGGAAGTTCGTGGTGACCCGGCTGCGGTCGCTGTTCGCCGGTGTGGTGCCGCGGATGCTGGACATCCTCCAGCGCCCGCGGAAGCTGGTCACCGGCATCGGCGGGATGCTGCTGCTGACGGTGGCGAACGTGATGTGCCTGGACGCCTCGATCCGGGCGTTCGGCGGCGGCGACAAGATCAGCTATGCCGGTATCGCGGTGGCTTTCCTGGCGGGCAACGCGCTGGGCTCGGCGGCGCCGACACCGGGCGGGGTGGGCGCCGTGGAAGCCGCGCTGGTCGGTGCGCTGACCTTCGGCGGGCTGCCGGCCGACACCGCGCTCCCGGCGGTGCTGCTCTTCCGGCTGATGGTCTTCTGGCTGCCGGTGCTGCCGGGCTGGATGGCCTTCACCTTCCTGACCCGCAAGGGCGAGATCTGAGCGGGCCCGCCCGCCCGTATGCGCGAAGGCGCCGGTCCGGATCGCCCGGAC
>NZ_JBNHIN010000002.1:442942-515969 GCF_050054615.1 Streptomyces sp. YGL11-2 | reverse complement strand
GGGGAATGAATTTCGGCATGCCAAATTCAGCCCCGCGAGGGTCCGTGCAGTAGTGGTGTGCCGCGAAGCGGCGGGATGGCTGCCGCAGAACCGTTCCGGCTCTTCGGCAACTCGGAGAACACTACGGATCGGGCAAGGGCGTGTCAACTTGGGTCAGCCGAGGTCGCTCAGGCGGCCTTCGGCGTCCGGCTGAGCGTCCTCGACACGACGCAGCAGGCGCGTCAACACCTCGCCGAGGATGCGGCGTTCTTCGCCGTCGAGGTCCTGGAGGAGTTCCTCTTCGAAGACCGTCGCCAGGCGCATCGCCTCGCGCCACTTCTCCCGGCCCTCGTGGGTCAGCTCGACGATGACGCGGACACGGTTGGTCTCGTCGCGTTCCCGGGTGACCAGACCCTCGTTCGCCATGCGGTCGATGCGGTGGGTCATGGCGGCCGGCGTGAGACCGAGGAGTTTGGCGAGTTCGCCGGGGCCCATGCGGTAGGGAGCGCCCGAGACGACGAGGGCCTTGAGGACCTCCCATTCGGCGTTGCTCAGGCCGAGGGTGGCGGTCTGCCGTCCGTAGGCGACGTTCATCCGTCGGTTGAGGCGCTGAAGTGCGGAGACGACCTGCTCCACCTGGGGGTCGAGGTCCTGGAACTCGCGCTGGTAGGCCGCGATCTGCTCTTCGAGGCTCGGCTCGGTGGCGTCGGCTGCCGCATCTGAGGGCTCTGGCATGCGGCGCAGTATGGCACGAAAGCCATTGGCATTGAAGTTCTTCGTCATGTAGTCTTTAGCTTCGAACTTTAGAGTCTAAGTCTTGAGGGTGTGACTGTCCGGTTCTGGACAGGACCTCGGCGACGGCTTGGGGGGTTCCTGACTTCGTATTCGTCTTTCGACCTGACCTAGGTAGGTGAGTGTGACCACCGCGATGGGCGCCGCGCTGCGCCGGATTCAGCTGGGGAACGCGCTGAGCGCGTTCGGCAACGGCTTCACGGTTCCGTATCTGTACGTCTATGTGGCGAACGTGCGGAATCTTGGTGCCAGTACGGCCGGTGTGGTGCTGGCGATGCTGGCAGTGTCCGCGCTGGTCGTGCTGCCGCTGACGGGGCGCGCCATCGACCGACGGGGGCCGCTGCCGGTGGCCGTCGCGGGGACGGTCGCCGCGGCCGCCGGTGCGCTGGGGATCGGGCTGTCGGCGACCGAGCCGATGGTCGTCGCGTCGGCGATCGCGCTGGGTGCCGGTATAGCGGTGATCCAGCCGGCGCTCGCGACGATGATCGTGTGGTGCTCGACGACGGTGACCCGGTCGCGGGCGTTCGCGACTCAGTTCTTCCTGAACAACCTGGGGCTGGGCGTCGGCGGACTGGTCGGCGGGCAGTTGGTCGATCCGGCGCATGCGTCGAGCTTTGTGCGGCTGTTCGCCATCGAGGCCGTGATGTTCCTGGTGCTGGGAGCGGCGATCGCGACCGTACGGCTGCCGAAGGCGCCGCGGGTCGAGGACGCGATGCCGACCGAGGAGCGGGCCAAGGGAGCCTGGCGGGCGCTGTTCGGCGACCGGCGGATGGTGTGGCTGTGCGTGCTGGGCTTTGTGCTGTTCTTCGCCTGCTACGGGCAGTTCGAGTCGGGGCTGGCGGCGTACGCCACCGAGGTCACGCGGATCGACCCGGCGACGCTGGGGATCGCACTGGCGGCGAACACGGCGGCGATCGTGGCGGCGCAGTTCGTGGTGCTCAGGCTGGTCGAGCGGCGGCGCCGGAGCCGGGTGATGGCGCTGGTCGGGATGGTCTGGACGGTGGCGTGGATAGCCGCCGGGCTGTCCGGGCTGGTGCACGGTGCCCAGGCGGTGGCGACGACGCTGCTGATATCCACGTACGCGCTGTTCGGTGTCGGTGAGTCGATGCTGTCGCCGACGGTGGCGCCGTTGGTCGCGGATCTGGCGCCGGCCTCGCTGATCGGTCAGTACAACTCGGCGTTTGCGCTGGTCAAGCAGCTGGCGCTGGCGGTCGGGCCGGCTGTGGGGGCGCTGATGGTGGGCCACGGGCTGTATGTGGCGTACATCGCGATGCTGGTGCTGTGCTGCGTGGGGATCACCGGGCTGGCGCTGTGGCTGGGGCGGATGCTCAGCCCGGCGCAGGACCAGCCGCACCGGGTGACGGCCGTCCCCGCGCCGCGGGCCGAGGCGGAGGCCGTGGGCGCGGCCGCGTAGGCGTGACCCGGCCGCGCCTCCGCTACCCCCGCGGCAGGGCGAATTCGCACCACACCGCCTTCCCGCCTCCTGGGGTTCGGCGCGAGCCCCAGGAGGACGCGATGGTGGCGACGATGGAGATGCCGCGGCCGGCCTCGTCGGCGGGTTCGGCCCGGCGGCGGCGCGGGAGGTGGTCGTCGCCGTCGGTGACTTCGATGATCAGGCGGCGGTCGGTGCGGCGCAGTCGCAGGCGCATCGGCGGGGTGCCGTGCTGGAGGGAGTTGGCGACCAGTTCGCTGGCGGCCAGGACTCCGAGGTCGTGGAGTTCCGGGGAGAACCGCCAGGAGGCGAGGACGCCGGACGCGAAGGCACGGGCCCTGGGCGCGGCTTCGGTTCCGCCGTGGAGTTCGAGCGCGGCGTTGTGGAACAGCTCGGCGTCATGGCCCGTACGGTCCGGGTTCTGGATGACGAGGATGGCGACGTCGTCGTCGTGGGTCGCGGTGATGCCGAGGGAGCGCAGCAGGCGGTCGCAGACGATGTCGGGTGCGCCGGTGGCGCCGGCGAAGGCGCGCTCCAGTGCCTCGACGCCGTCGTCGATGTCCTTGTCGCGGCGCTCGACGAGGCCGTCCGTATAGAGGACGGCGCTACTGCCGGGGGCGAGCGGGACCGAGCCGGAGGTGTGCAGCCAGCCGCCGGTGCCCAGGGGCGGGCCGGTCGGTTCGGCCGCGCGGAGGACCGCTCCGTCCGGGTCGCGTACGAGGATCGGCAGATGGCCGGCCGAGGAGTAGACCAGGCGGCCTTCGTTGGGGTCGTGGACGGCGTAGACGCAGGTGGCGATCTGGCTGGCGTCGATCTCGGCGGCCAGACCGTCCAGGAGTTGCAGGACCTCGTGGGGCGGGAGGTCGAGGCGGGCGTAGGCGCGGACCGCGGTGCGGAGCTGGCCCATGACGGCGGCGGCGCGCACCCCGCGGCCCATGACGTCCCCGATGACCAGCGCCGTACGGCCGGCGCCGAGGGTGATGACGTCGTACCAGTCGCCGCCGACCGCGGCATCGGTGCCGCCGGGCTGGTAGGTGGCGGCGACCCGCAGGTCGTCGGGCTGTTCCAGCTCCTGGGGCAGGAGGGAGCGCTGGAGGGTGACCGCGGCGGCGCGCTGGCGGGCTTCGCTGGCGCGCAGCCGTTCGGCGGACTCGATCTGGTCGGTGACCTCGGCGCCGAAGACCAGGACGCCCTTGTGCGGGGCGACGCAGGCGACCTCGGGGTCGGGTGCCGGGCCGCTGGCGGCGACCTCGATCGGGGTGCAGGTGAAGGTGTAGTAGCCGTCGCGGGTGCGATCGCCGCCGGCGCCGGCCGGGACCTTCCGGGACTTGACCGTGCGCGACTTGCCGCTGCGCAGGACCTGGTCCATCAGCGGGAGCAGGCCCAGTTCGCCGAGTTCGGGGAGGGCTTCGCGGGCGGTCTGGCCGGCCGGGCGGGGGCCGAAGACACCGGCGTATGCGCCGTTGACATAGGCGATGCGGTGCTCGGGGCCGTAGACGACGGCGACCAGGGCGGGGATGGTGCCGAGGATGTCGTGGACGGAGAGCGCGTCGACGGTCGGCGGGGCGGCTCCGGGGGCGGCGTCCTCGGAGGAGGGGCCTTCGCCGCGGGCGGCGGGGACGCCGCCGGGCGGTCCCGCGGGCGCGTCGCCGCCGTCCGCGGACACGGCGGAGTGTGCCGTGGGGTCCGGGGACGGGGTGCCCGGCGGGGTGGCACGGTCGGACCGGGCGGCGGCGCGCCGCTGTGTGCCGGGGAGTTTGGCGCTCCAGCGCGTGAAGATCACGGAGGGGTACCTCTTACTTCGCGTCGTCGCGCGGGGTCGGGCCGTCGGCATGGGGGGATGCCCCCTGGCGTGGCGGGGGGCACTGTCGGCACCCTCTGGCGGATTGCAGCAAACGTCCAGAATCCTCGTGATTGTCACTCTTTGCAGATACGAGCCCACCCATGGTCACACGTCCAGTGTGGCCGACCGGACTGTCATCCGTCAGACGCCGGGCGCCGGAGTGGAGTTCCTCGTTCCTCCCCGGGCGTCGCACCCCGGCCGGACGTGCGGTCAACTTCCCTGGTGGGGAGGCCGGTCAGCTGGTTTCGTTGTGCCGGCCGGTGCCCGCGGCGAGTTCGAACTCGGCGCGTGGGTTCTCCAGCGAGCCCAGTGAGACGATCTCGCGTTTGAACAGGCCGGCGAGGGTCCACTCGGCGAGGATCCGGGCCTTGCGGTTGAGGGTGGGGACCCGGCTGAGGTGGTAGACGCGGTGCATCAGCCACGCCGGGTAGCCCTTCAGCTTGCGCCCGTAGACGTGGGCGACGCCCTTGTGCAGACCGAGCGAGGCGACCGAACCGACGTATTTGTGCTCGTAGTTCCTGACCTGGCCGCCGCGCACGACCGCCGTGAGGTTCTCGGCGAGCACCTTGGCCTGGCGGACGGCGTGCTGCGCGTTGGGCGCACACTCCGCCGGGGGCTCGTCGGGCGAGGCGGGCGGCGGTGCCGTCAGGTCCGGGACGGCGGCGGCGTCCCCGGCGGACCAGGCGTGTTCGACACCGTCCACCTGGAGCGCGGCGGTGCACTTGAGGCGCCCGCGGCCGTTCAGCGGCAGCTTGGTCGCGGCCACGATGGGGTGCGGCTTGACGCCCGCGGTCCAGACCAGGGTTCTGGTGGGGAAGCGGGAGCCGTCGCTGAGCTGCGCGATGCGGTTCTCGCAGGACTCCAGCCGGGTGTCCAGCCGTACGTCGATGTTGCGGGCGCGCAGCTCGCGGACGGCGTAGCGGCCCAGCTCCGGGCCGACTTCGGGCAGGATCCGGTCGGTCGCCTCGACCAGGATCCACTTCATGTCCTCGGGCCGGACGTTGTGGTAGTAGCGGACGGCGTAGCGGGCCATGTCCTCCAGTTCGGCGAGCGCTTCGACGCCTGCGTAGCCGCCGCCGACGAAGACGAAGGTGAGCGCCGCGTCGCGGACGGCGGGGTCGCGGGTGGAGGAGGCGATGTCGAGCTGTTCGAGGACGTGGTTGCGCAGCCCGATGGCTTCTTCGACGGTCTTGAAACCGATGCCGACGTCGGCGAGGCCGGGGACGGGGAGGGCGCGCGAGATCGATCCCGGCGCGAGGACCAGTTCGTCGTACGCCACGATCATGGCCTCGGCGCCGGCCTCCTCGGCGGCCAGGGTCGAGACGGTCGCCTTCCGCTCGGCGTGGTCGATGGCGGTGACCTCGCCGATGACGACATCGCAGTCCGGCAGGACGCGGCGCAGCGGGACGACGACATGGCGCGGGGAGATGGAGCCGGCCGCGGCCTCGGGCAGGAACGGCTGATACGTCATGTACGGCTCGGGGTCGACGACGATGATCTCGGCGGTGTGCTGCCGCAGCTCCTGCTTGAGCGTCCGCTGCAGCCGCAGGGCGGTGTACATCCCCACGCAGCCGCCGCCGACCACGAGAATCCGCGCCACATCGTCCGAAGACACAGCCTTCACAGAGGTTCTCCTCGCGGTGTCGACCAGGTCCGGGGCGCCACCGATCGGGCGGCCGGCCCGCGGCGCGGCCACCCTCGGGCGCTGCGCCCCCGGGAAGCGCAGCACTGTTCCATGACGCACCCCCGAGACGCCTTTGTCCACAGGCCGGTCGAAAAGTATGTACGGCGCGGGCAGCTGTGCGGAGTGGGACATTCCGACCGACCCGTGCGAAGTACGCTGGTCAGGCGGAGATTGGCGCAGAGCGGGAGGGAGCGCAATCAGGGCGGATCGGCTTCGTTGGGCCGATCGGGGGGCGCAGCGCGCGGAACGCCCCCTTCAATCTTGACGCGGGCTCAACTATGTTCGTATCTCGTTGGGGTGCACCCTCTTGTCGGGTCACCCCGACCGTCAGGGCGGGGAGTCTCCGGGGGGAGACGTCATTACCGGGGGATCACTATGCACATTCAGGGCTCTCAATGGCCGGCGGCAGTCGCTGTGACCGCTGCTTCCAACGGCGCCAACGGTGCCAACGGCAGCAGCAGTGACAGCAGCGGTACGGGCGCGGTGACCGGCGCCAACGGCCGCAGCACGCCACTGCGCGTGGATGCCCAGCGCAATCTGGAGCATGTACTGCGCGCGGCCCGCGAGGTGTTCGGCGAGCTGGGATACGGCGCGCCCATGGAGGACGTGGCGCGGCGCGCCCGCGTCGGTGTCGGGACGGTCTACCGCCGCTTCCCGAGCAAGGACGTACTGGTCCGGCGGATAGCCGAGGAGGAGACCGCGCGGCTGACCGAGCAGGCGCGGGCCGCGCTGGGACAGGAGGACGACCCGTGGTCGGCGCTGTCGCGGTTCCTGCGGACGTCGGTCGCCTCGGGAGCCGGACGGCTGCTGCCGCCGGGCATCCTGCGGGTGGGCGCGAGCGAGGAGAGCGGGCCGGAGACACGGGTTCCGGACGGCGGGACCGAGGCGCGGGTGCCGCAGCAGCGGGTCGCCGGCGACACGGTCGAGCCGCGGACGGCCACCGCCGAGAGCGGGGCCGGCACGGTGGAGGAGACGCCCGGCGGGCAGGCACTGCTGGAGGTCGTCGGGCGACTGGTGGAGCGAGCCCGGGCGGCGGATGCGCTGCGGGCCGATGTCACGGTCTCCGACGTCCTGCTCGTGATCGCCACGGGCGCGCCCGCGCTGCCCGATCCCGAGCACCAGCGGGCTGCCTCCGCGCGGCTGCTGGAGATCCTGCTGGAGGGACTGCGGTCGCGCCCGGCCGGGTGAGAACCGGCGGCCGGACCCGTCCGGAGGAGCCCCGGGTGCGGGGTCTCCGGGCGGGGCGGCCGCTCGCGTACGCCGCGACGATCCCGGGGTGCGCGGAATATCCCGTACGCGCAAATTACCCGTACGAGTGAACGTCAGTGCGGTCGTCCGAGGAGCCTCCTCGGACGAGTGGTTGCCCACACCGCCCCTGAAGCGTGGGCCACCGATGTGGCAGGCTTGCGCGGTGTTGCGGTGTGATGGCGGGTTCGGGGGCCTCGGCGATGGGTGTTGACGGGCGGGACGAGCGGCGCGGCGACGACAGTGCGGGCCCGCCTTCCGGACAGGTCCCCGGTCAGACCGGGCCGCTGGGGGCGACGCCCCCGGTGAAGCGCCCGGCGGGGCCGGACGGGCCCGGGCCCAGCGTGCCGCCGCAGCGCGAGCACTCCCGCCGGGTGGCGGGGCCCACCGGGGGCGAACCGGTCGGCGCGTCCGCCGGCGGCCCGGACGCCGATCTGCCGCCGTCCGACGGCCAGTTGATCGCGGCCATGCGGGCCGGCGACGACAGCGCGTACGAGGAGATGTACCGCCGGCACGCCGAGGCGGTGCGGCGCTATGCGCGCAGCTGCTGCCGCGACGCGCACACCGCGGAGGACCTGACCGGCGAGGTGTTCGCGCGCACGCTGCAGGCGGTGCGGGGCGGGGCGGGACCGGATTCGGCGGTGCGCGCCTATCTGCTGACCACCGTCCGGCGGGTCGCCGCGGCCTGGGCGAAGACCACCAGACGGGAGCAGCTGGTCGAGGACTTCGCGGTGTTCGCGGTGTCGGCGGCCGGGTCGTCGCTGGACGACGACACGCTGGACCTCGGCGCGGACGTCCGGGCGATGCACGAGGCCGAGCAGTCGATGGCGATGCAGGCGTTCCGCAGCCTGCCGGAGCGCTATCAGACGGTGCTGTGGCACACCACGATCGAGGACGAGCCGCCGAGTCAGGTAGCACCGCTGCTGGGGTTGACCGCGAACGCCACCGCCGTACTGGCGCACCGGGCCCGGGAGGGCCTCAAACAGGCGTATCTGCAGGCGCATGTGAGCCAGTCGCTGACCGCGGGCGGCGACTGCGCCCGGTATGCCGACCGGCTCGGCGCGTACGCCCGGGGCGGGCTGCGGATGCGGGCCGAGCGGGGGCTGCGCAAGCATCTGGAGGAGTGCGCCCGGTGCCGGATGGCGGCGCTGGAGGTCGCGGACGTCAACGAGCGGATCGGGGCGGTGCTGCCGATCGCGGTCATCGGATGGTTCGCGGCCGGGTACGCCGTCAAGGGCGCCGCCGTCGTGGCGGGGGTCGCCGGGGCGGGGGCGGCGGCGGGGGCCGGTGCGGCTGCCGCCGCGTCCGGGGCCGGGGCCGGCTCCGGGACCACGAGCAGTGCCGGTAGCGCGGCCATCGGCGAGGGGCTGGGCGCGCCGGTGAAGGTCGCGATCGGCGCCGGGCTCGTGGTCGCGGCGGGCGCGGCGCTGGCCTTCGCGCTGGCCGGGTCCCCGCAGCCGGCCCCGCACCCGCAGGCGAAGCCGCACCGACCGGTACCGTCCGCGCCGCGATCGCCGTCTCCGGCGCCCTCGCAGAAGCCGGTACCGCCGGTGGGCGGGGCGGTGCCCGTGCCGGCACCCGCCCCGACACCCAGCCCTACGCCGGCGCCTCCTAAGCCGACGCCGACGGCCACGCCGACACCGGTCCCCACGCCGACACCGGTCCCCACGCCGCCGAAGCCGAAGCCGACGCCCACGCCCACGCCCACGCCGACACCTACCCCGACGCCGACGCCGGCACCGCCGACGACGCCGTACCAAATCGGCTCACTGCCGTACGACGTCGCCGGTGACGGCACCGCGCCGGAGGTGCGCACCTTCGAGAGCGGCTGGATCTGGAAGCGGCACCGGCCGAGCATCGACGGCGCAGCGTATCCCCACGGCGTGAGCGTGCAGGCGTCGTCCTCGGTGGTGATCGCGCTCAACCGGCAGTGCACCGCGTATGACGCCGTGGCGGGCGTCGACGATCTCAGCCTGGGGCTGGGGGCGCTGCGCTTCTCCGTGTACGCGGACGGGGTGCGGCTGTGGCAGTCGGGGGTGGTGCACGGCGGGGAGCAGGGAGTGCCGGTGCACGTCCCGCTGGCGGGCCGCAAGACGCTGCGGCTGGTGGTCGAGCCGGCGAGCGCCGGCGATCTGGTGGCGCTGGGGGACTGGGCCCGGTCGCAGATCAGCTGCCGGTGAGCCGCACCGTTGGCGGTGGCGGGACCGTTGGCAGTCGCGGAGCCGTTGACGCTTGCGCGGCTGTTGGCGGTCGCGGGACGGATGGCGTGGCCGGGACCGGGGCCGGTTGGGAGTTGGGGGGCGGGTCCGCCCTCGTGGCGTAGGCCGGGTCATGTGCCGGATCCCGGGGTGGGGGCCGTGCCGGCTGCCGGGGAGGCACCGGATGCGGGCGCCGGCATGGGGGCTGGGCCGGACTCCGGCGGGAGGGGGGCGAACGCCAGGAGGGCGATGACGTCCGCCGGCGTGAGGTGTGTGCCCTCGGCGTGCAGCGTTTCGTACGCGCCGTCGGCCGCGCCGTTCAGCTCGGCGCGCAGGGCCGCAGCCGTGCGCGCGATGTCCGCCTCCTCGGGGACGGGGCGGGGCAGTTGGCCGCGCCAGGCGTCCGCGGCACCCAGCAGCCGGGCGGCGTCACGCGGGCGGCCCGTGGCGTGCAGCGCCGAAACCGCGCTCTCGACGACGGCGGCCACCACGGGGCGGGTGCAGTAGCGCGTCAGGGCCGAGGTCAACGCGTCGTGGCACCGGCGCAGGGCGTGCGGGGCGTCGCCGGAGGCGGTGGCGATCCGGGTCGCGAGACCGGCGAGCAGGAGGGTGAACTGAGGCGGCAGGGTGCCCAGTTCACCGGCGGCCCGGGCCGCCTCGCACTCCTCGTGCGCCGCCCGGGGGTCACCGCGGAGCAGCGCCATCCGGGCGCGCAGCGCGTGGTTGCAGGCCACCGGGTCCTGTACCTGCCACTCGGCGGCCTGCTCGTCCGCNCCCAGTCCACCGGCGGCCCGGGCCGCCTCGCACTCCTCGTGCGCCGCCCGGGGGTCACCGCGGAGCAGCGCCATCCGGGCGCGCAGCGCGTGGTTGCAGGCCACCGGGTCCTGTACCTGCCACTCGGCGGCCTGCTCGTCCGCCCGTATCAGCGCCTTCTCCGTGGCCGCCAGGTCCCCGCCGGCGAAGTGGAGTTCGGCGAGCCGGGAGAGGATCCACGGGGCTTCGGTGTGCGCACCCAGCTCCTGGGTCAGGGCCAGCGCCTCTTCGTAGGCGGCACGGGCCTCCTCGTACCGCCCGCAGGTCTGGCGCATCTCGCCGGTGGCCCCGGCGGCCTGGGCGAGCATCCAGCGGTCGCCGGTCCGGCGGGCCAGCGCGGCCAGCTCCCGCCGGGCCGCCTCGGCCGACTCCAGGCCGCCGGGCAGGTCGATGGCGATATGCGTACGGAACAGCAGGGCGACGCCCAGCTCCCAGTCGCCGCCCAGCTCCCGGGTGGCGGCGACCGCGTCGTCCAGCAGGGGCAGGATCTCGCCGTATCCACCGAGGAAGTACGCGGAGAACGGCCAGAGCAGGCCGGGGAATCGGGCGCTGCCCGGATGGGGGCGGGAGTAGGTGGTGAGCAGGCGGTCGACCAGCGCTCTCTTCTCGGGGGCGGCGAATTCGCGGTCGATTTCGTGGTCATGGAGCAGGAAGAGGAGCAGCAGGCGCAGGTCCGCCTGCGCCCGGAACCGTGGATCCGCGTCGCCGAGCTCCTCCAGGGCGGGGCCGAGGGCGATGACCCTCTTGACCCATGAGGCGCCCTCCACGCGGTAGTTGCGCAGCCACCAGAACCAGCCCATGGCGACGGTCAGCCGCTGTGCGGTGGCGGTGTCCCGTGCGGTGAGCGCGCGGTGCAGCACCGCTCGTACGTTGTCCAGCTCGGCCTCGATACGGGCCAGCCACGGCAGCTGTTCGGCAGACCGGATGCGGGGGTCGGCGTCCGTGGCGAAGCGCAGGAAGTGGGCGGTGTGCCGGGCATGGGTGCGGTCGCGCTCCTCGGGGCGGGCGGCGGCCCGTTCCTTGGCGTAGGCGTGGATGGTCTCCAGCATGCGGTAGCGGGGCTCGGCGTCCCGGTGGTCGACGAGCAGCAGGGACTTGTCGACCAGGGCGCCCAGCAGGTGGAGCACCCCCTTGGCGCCATCGGCTCCCTCGGGCACGCCGCACACCGCTTCGGCCGCGTCGAGGGTGCAGCCGCCGGCGAACACCGACAGCCGGCGCAGCAGGGCACGTTCGGGCTCGTCCAGCAGCTCCCAGCTCCAGTCGACGACCGCGCGCAGCGTCTGCTGGCGGGGCAGTGCGGTGCGGCTGCCGCTGGTCAGCAGCCGGAAGCGGTCATCGAGGCGGTCGGCGATCTGGCGCGCGGAGAGCAGCCGCAGCCGGGCCGCGGCCAGTTCGATGGCGAGCGGCAGCCCGTCCAGGCGGCGGCAGATCTCGTCCACCGCGACGGCGTCGCCGGCGGCGCGGAAGCCGGGGCGGACGGCCGCGGCCCGCTCGGCGAACAGCTGATGCGCGGGCGCCGGGCGCAGCGGCTCCAGGGGCCGTACGGCCTCGCCGGGGACGCCGAGCGGCTCGCGGCTGGTGGCCAGCACGGTCATCTCCGGGCAGTGCCGCAGCAGTTGGTCGGCCAGCGCGGCGGCGGCGCCGATCACGTGCTCGCAGTTGTCCAGCACGAGGAGCAGCCGGCGGTGGGCGCAGTGGTCTGCGATCCGGGTGGCCGGGTCGGGGTGCTCGCCGGCCGTACGGGCCTCCAGGGCCGGGCCGAAGACGGCGGTGTCCCGGAGGCCGAGTGCGGACAGGACGGCACCGGGGACGGCTTCGGGGGCGTCCAGCGGGGCGAGTTCGGCGATCCAGACGCCATCGGGGTGGTCGGCGGCAAGGGAGGCGGCCAGTTCTTCGGCGAGGCGGGTCTTGCCGGAGCCTCCGGGGCCGGTGAGGGTGACGAGGCGGGTCCGGCGGCTCCTCAGCTGCTGCCGGAGTGCGGCCAGCTCGCCCTCTCGGCCGAGGAAGGAGTTCAGGCGGGGGCGGAGATTGCCGCTGCGCGCGGGGGCGGCGGGGGCGGCCGTACGGCGATCGTCCGCGGGCGCACCCGCGGGCTGCTCGACTGCCACCAGCAACTGGGCGTGCAGGCCCCGGAGTTCGGGTCCGGGGTCGGCGCCCAGCCGGTCCGCGAGTGCCAGCCGGGCGTCCTCGTAGGCGGCCAGGGCGGCGGCGCTTTGCCCGGTGGCGTCCAGGGCGCGGATCAGCTGGGCGCGGAACGGCTCGTCCAGGGCGTGGTCAGCGGTCAACTGGCCCAGCTCGGGGAGCAGTTCCGCGGCGCGCCCGAGGGCCAGATCGGCGTCGATGCGGTGGTGCAGCGCGGTCAGCCGCAGCGCCTCGGGGCCGCGGGCCGCGCTCGCGCCGTCGGGGAGGTCCACGAGGGCCGGGCCGCGCCACAGGGCGAGCGCGGCGCGCAGGGTCTCGGCCGCGGTGGCCGGGTCACCGTCCCGCAGCGCCCGGGTGCCGTCGGCCACCAGCCGCGCGAAGCGGTGCAGATCCACCTCGTCCGGCTCGGCGACCAGCCGGTACGCCCCCGGCAGCGACGCCACGGCCTCCTTGCCCAGCGCCCGCCGCAGCCGCCCGACCAGCGCCTGCAGTGCGGCCGGCGCGTCCCGCGGCGGTCCGTCCACCGCCCATACGTCGTCGATCAGTGTCGCCACGTCCACCCCCCGACCGGCCCTCAGCGCCAGCGCCGCCGCCAGTGCCCGCAGCCGCGGGCCGCCCAGCGGCACCGGTCGTCCTTCCTCGCCCAGGACCTCCGTCGTGCCCAGAATCCGAACCTTCACGCGGTCATTGTCGCGGGCCGCGGCGCATCCCCGCGTGTTGTCCACAGCCCGGATCCGCGGCAGCGGCGGTTGTCCACAGCCCGGTCGGTTTCTCCTGAGGCCCGGTCGGCTTCTCCCGGGGCACGCGAACGGGCGCCACCGGGTCCGGGCACGGCCCCACGCCGCGCCGGCCCGGCTCGGACGCCGGTCCCCACTCCCGCCCCGGCTCAGGCCCCGGAAAGCCGTGCCCGGGGGACCACGCCGCCCGCCACCGCGCGCTGCCGCGGCGCCTCCGCGCCGGTCCAGCACGAGCCTCGCCGGGCCAGCAGCCGCCGCAGCCACAACTCCGTGGAGACCAGCTCGGCCAGTCCGTCCAGCGGCAGCGCGGCGCCCTCGGCCGCCGCGCGGAGCGCCTTGCGCACCACCCGCGCCTCGATCAGGCCTGCGTCGGCGAGCAGCGGTGCGTCGAAGAGCTGCACCAACTGGCCGACGGCGGCGCGCAGTCCGGCACGTACCGCGGCGGTGTGCGTGAGGTGCGAGGTGGCGCCCCAGCCCGGTGGCAGGTCCCGTACGCCGGCGCCGGCCAGCACCGAGCGCAGTACGGCGGCGCGGGCGCCCGGCTGCACCCGGAGGGTGTCCGGCAGCGCACGGCAGGCGAGCACCACCTGGTTGTCCAGGAAGGGGGCGTGCAGCCGCTGGCTGCGGACCTCGGCGGCCTGCTCAAGGACCCGGTGGTCGGCGGCCTGACGGGCCAGTGCCGCACGGGCGCGCCGTTCCCCGGGGCGGCCGGCGGCGGGCGAGCGGGTCGCCGCGTCCCCGAGGCGACCCGATACTTCGGCCAGCGCCTCTCCCGTGAGCCAGCGGGCGGCCGGTCCGGGCCGGCACCAGGCGAGGGCGGCCAGTGAGGCGTCGACCGCCCCGCCGGCCACCGGTTCGTCGGCGAACTGCCGCTCCATGAGGCGGCGCGCCGCCTCGGTGATACCGGTGGCGTACGGGGTGCGGGCGAGCCGGCGGGCGGCCCGGTAGACGGTGAACGGGACCAGGACGGAGTGCGCGGACGGGCCGTCCGCCTTGGCCAGCGCGGTGACCGGGCGCAGCAGATGGCGCCGCCGGCGGTCCATGAGGAGGTCGGCGAGCCGGGCCGGGTGGGCGTCGAGGACCTGGCGCGCGCCGTTCCCGACGAAGTGGTCGGCGCTGCCGGCCAGCAGCCGCCGGCGGTGGCGGCCGGCGACGGTGAGCGAGGGGCCCGACTCGTCTGTGAGCGGACCGCTGTCGAGGTCGGCGTACGGGAGCGCCTCCTCGCCGGCGGCGACGACGACGTGGTGCAGCCGGGGGTTGTCGGCGATGCTGCGGGCGCGCTCCAGTTCGGCCTCGCGGTGGGGCCTACCGGCGTTGGTGGCGCGGTCGTTGAAGGTGACGGCCAGCAGGCGCTCGCCGTGGCCGTTGATCGTGCCGGGCTGCCCGGGGAGACCGGCGGCCAGAAGGGCGAGCGTTCCGGAGGCGCTGCCTCCGGAGAGGTCGGCGCCGATGCCGGGGACCGGTCCGCCGCGGGCCGCACGCCGCTCCGCGGGGCCCATACCGGGCACCGGGCCGGGGTCCAGCCCCTCCGGCCCGTCCGGGTCGGGGGCGAAGCGGGGGCCCGCCAGCCGGGTGCGCACCGCCTCGACGAGGGCCTCGCGGACGCCGTCCACGGCCTGGTCCGGGGCCAGTTGGGGCGCGGCGACGGCCAGTGAGGCGGTCGGTTCAAAGGAGGCGATCTCGCTGGTGCCGGCGCGCAGCACCAGGGCGTGGCCCGGCGGGATCCGGCGCACGCCCTCGTAGGGCGTGCCGGCGCCCAGCGCCTCGGGGGCGTCCGGGCAGGCCAGCAGAGCCGCCAGATGGCCGACGTCGAGGCTGGCCTCGACGAGGTCGGCGAGCGGCAGGGCGGCGGTGGCGTACGCCGTACCACCGGCCCACCGGGTGTGGAACACGGGGCGGGCGCCGGCCAGATCTCCGGTGATGGTGATCCGGCGGCCCACCTGGACGACGGCGGTGTAGCTGCCCGGCCAGGCGGTGAGGTGGCGCAGTGCGCCCCCTCGGGCGGCGAACAGCCCGACCCGCAGCTGGTCGTCGGTGGCGCCGCACACCCCGAAGACGGCGAGCCGGGTCTCCGGGTCGGCCTGTACGACGCGGACTTCATAGGGCCGCCAGTCGCCGACCGCCCACAGGGGGTCCGGGTCGCCCCAGAGGAGCTGGGCGCCCACGGGCAGGACCGTGCGGCTCTCCCGGCCGGCGGTCGCAGCGCTGCTCCACCCCACCAACCAGCGCATCGCCGCCTCCACCCGATTCCCCGTCCGCAGCGGGGCCGATGGCCGCCCCATACAGCGGAATCCCCAGCTGTTGTGCGGTCCATGCTGCCATGACGAGGGGTTTCGGGAGGTGCCAAAGGTGGCTCGTATGCGGGCGGTTAACGGTGCCGGGCGGCGGGCGCGGCGGCGCGCCACCGAGGCGGACGATGCGCCCGGGGGCGGGCGCGGGCCGCTGCGGCGACCCCGGGTGGCCCCCCGTGTGGCCCCCGGGGCGGGCGGCGGCGTGAAAGCATCACCCATCACTTTTCGGCCAAAGTCCGTACCGTACAACCCAGTTGGAGACCGGTCGACACGTCGGGTGCCGCGTCGTCCGGTGCGGTGGCCGAGTGGCGCCCGGCCCCCGCGACGGCCCGGGAAGCGGGCTGCGCCTCCCGGACCGGACCGCCACCCGCGGGGAATGAGGTGGCGGTGTCCCCCAGCCCACTGGATCCAGTGCAGCGGGCCGACCCACGCAGAATCATCGAAGCGCTCCCGCTGACGGGCGGCCAGCGCGCACGGACGGGCGCACGGGCACACGTACCCGGAGCACATGCCAATTCCCGCACCCCTGTTTGAACACGAATCTCGCCATCCGGGACACCGACTCTTAACGGTCGGGATCCGGCGAACTACTCTGGGTGGACGCATGCCCCGGGGTACCGGGGAGGCTGTCGCTGTGTCGAGGGGTGCGCATGTCCAGGGATATACGCGGGCCGAACGAAAAGCTCGGCACCGTTCTCGCCCTCGCGGGGATCAGCAATGCCGGACTCGCCCGCCGGGTCAACGACCTCGGTGCGCAACGCGGCCTGACGCTTCGCTACGACAAGACGTCGGTGGCCCGATGGGTCTCCAAGGGCATGGTGCCCCAGGGTGCCGCGCCCCATCTGATCGCGTCCGCGATCGGCAGCAAGCTGGGGCGTCCGGTGCCGCTGCACGAGATCGGACTGGCCGACGCCGACCCGGCGCCCGAAGTGGGCCTCGCGTTTCCCCGTGACGTGGGCGCCGCGGTGCGCTCCGCGACCGAGCTCTACCGCCTCGATCTGGCCGGGCGACGGGCCGGCGGGGGCGGCATCTGGCAGAGCCTGGCCGGATCCTTCTCCGTCAGCGCGTACGCCACCCCGGCCTCCCGCTGGCTGATATCCCCGGCCGACAGCTCCGTGGCGCGGGAGGCGGCCGAGGCGCGGGACAGGGACGCCGCGGCGGCCGGCGACGCGGGGATCCCGCAGCACGTCGGCCACAGCGACGTCACCAAGCTGCGCGAGGCCGCCGAGGACGCCCGGCGCTGGGACTCCAAGTACGGCGGCGGGGACTGGCGTTCGTCCATGGTGCCGGAGTGCCTCCGGGTGGACGCGGCACCGCTGCTCCTCGCCTCGTACAGCGACGAGGTGGGCCGCGCGCTCTTCGGGGCGACGTCCGAACTGACCCGGCTGGCCGGGTGGATGGCCTTCGACACCGGGCAGCAGGAGGCCGCCCAGCGCTACTACATCCAGGCACTGCGGCTCGCCCGCGCCGCCGCCGACGTCCCCTTGGGCGGCTATGTCCTGGCATCGATGTCCCTCCAGGCGACGTACCGGGGCTTCGCCGACGAGGGCGTCGACCTCGCGCAGGCCGCCCTGGAGCGCAACCGCGGTCTGGCGACGGCCCGCACGATGAGCTTCTTCCGCCTGGTGGAAGCGCGGGCGCAGGCCAAGGCCGGCGAGGCGCGCGCCTGCGAGGTGGCGCTCAAGGCGTCCGAGGGGTGGCTGGAACGCTCCCGCAGCGGCGATCCGGACCCCTCCTGGCTGGACTTCTACTCGTACGAGCGGTTCGCCGCCGACGCGGCCGAGTGCTACCGGGATCTGCGGCTGCCCCGCCAGGTGCGCCGGTTCACCGAGCAGGCGCTCTCCCGTCCCACGGAGGAGTTCGTCCGCTCGCACGGTCTGCGCCTCGTCGTGTCCGCCGTCGCCGAACTGGAGTCCGGCAATCTGGACGCGGCCTGCGCGGCGGGCACCCGTGCCGTGGAGGTCGCGGGACGGATCTCCTCCGCCCGCACCACCGAGTACGTCCGCGATCTGCTGCACCGCCTGGAGCCGTACGGGGACGAGCCCCGGGTGGTGGAACTCCGCGAGCGGGCACGGCCGTTGCTGGCGGCGCCGGCATAGCGGACGGAACGGGCGGAACGGCCTGAACGGTTGGATCGGTCGGAACGGTCGGAACGGCTGGCGGGGTGCCGGTCGACGAGCGGGTACCGGTGGCCGATCGGATACCGGTAATCGAGCGGGCATCGGTCGTCGGGGGAACCGGTCGACGAAGGTGTGGCGGTTCAGGGGACAAGTTGATCGGGTGGGCGTGCGGCGGGGCGGATGGCGCGGCCGCGAGCGGGGTAGCGGTGGCGGCAGGGCCGCGTTGTCAGTGCCGCCCGTCATGATGGAGTACGTCGTCGGCGATGATGCGCGGGGCCGCGGCGACGGGCAGGCCCGCGAGCATGCGGTTGGGGAGGTGCAGTGGCGGCGTACGACTGCGATGTGCTGGTGATCGGTGCCGGGATCGTGGGGCTGTCCACGGCCCATGCCCTGGCGCGCGCGGTGCCCGGTATACGCGTCGTGGTGCTGGAGAAGGAGCCCGGACCGGCCCGCCACCAGACCGGACGCAACAGCGGCGTGATCCACAGCGGGATCTACTACCCGCCCGGTTCGCTCAAGGCCCGCTTCGCCCTCCAGGGGTCGGCGGAAATGGTCAAGTTCTGCGCCGAACACGACATCGCCCACGAAGTCACCGGCAAGCTCATCGTGGCCACGGACCGCAGCGAGCTGCCCCGGCTGCACGGCCTCATCCAGCGCGGCCGGGAGCACGGCCTGCCGGTGCGCGAGCTGGGCCCCGCCCAGATAGCCGAGTACGAGCCCGAGGTGCACGGCCTGGCCGCCATCCATGTGGGCACGACCGGCGTCTGTGATTTCGGCGCGGTGGCCCGGCAGCTCGGCCACCTCGCGCAGGAGGACGGCGCTCGGATCGCGTACGGCGAGGACGTCACCACCATCGCCCGCCGCCCCGGCCGGGTCGCGGTCCGCACGGCCGCCGGCACGGTCTACCGGGCCCGCGCCCTGGTCAACTGCGCCGGCCTGCACTGCGACCGCATCGCGCGGCTCGCGGGCGACGCTCCCGGGATGCGGATCGTCCCCTTCCGCGGGGAGTACTTCACCCTCGCCCCGGAGCGCGCCGCCCTCGTCCGCGGGCTGGTCTACCCGGTCCCCGACCCGGCCTTCCCGTTCCTGGGCGTCCACCTCACCCGCGGCATCGACGGCGCCGTCCACATCGGCCCGAACGCCGTCCCTGCTCTCGCCCGCGAGGGCTACGACTGGCGCACGGTCCGCCCCGCCGACCTGGCCGGCACCCTCACGTATCCGGGCGCCTGGCGGATAGCCCGCCGCCACTGGCGCTACGGCGCCGGCGAGCTGCACCGGTCGCTGTCCCGGCGCGCCTTCACAGACGCGGTCCGCCGGCTGCTCCCCGCCGCCCAGGAGGAGGACCTGCTGCCCTCCCCGGCCGGGGTCCGCGCCCAGGCCGTCCTCCCTGACGGCACCCTCGTCGACGACTTCCTCTTCGCCGAGACCCCGGGCATGATCCACGTCCTCAACGCACCGTCCCCGGCCGCCACGGCTTCACTCCCCATCGGCCGGGAGGTGGCCCGCCGGGTAATGGGGGTGCTGCGGGGGTGAGGGGAGGGGAGACCTGCGGGTGAGGGGGAGACCTCCTCACTTCCCCCGTGGGCCCGCCCCGGGCCGCATGCCGTCAGCGGGCTCCCTCCCGTGCCGCCCTCCCCACAGCGCTCCCGTACCGCCTCTCTCCCGCACCGCCGCCCCGCGCAGCCGCCCCCTCCAGCGCTCCCGTCCCCTCCCCCACCATCCGTAGAATCGACACACTGTGTCCGAGAACCGCGCCACCCCCGAGACCACCGCCCCCGAAGTCGACGCCCTGGGCGCCGACGCCGCGGCCACCGCCGTCGCGCGCACCCGCGGGCCCGCCACGCACACGGACGGCCGCGCCGCCGGAGAGCGGGCCGCCGCCCCGGCCCCCGAGGCCGGCGGGCCCCGCGCCCTCGGTGCCACCGCCGCCTCCGCCGCCGTGCCCCGGCGTGGCAAGCCGATGTTCCCGGACGGGACCGGTCCGGCGGCCGACCCCGCGGGCTCGCACCACGAGCGCCGGATCCGCTCCTTCCAGCCGCGCCGCAGCCGCGTCTCGCCGTCGCAGGCGGATGCGCTGCGCCGGCTGTGGTCCAAGTGGGGCGTGGACATCGACGGGCTCTCCCGTATCGACCTCGACGCGTTCTTCGACGGGCTGCCAGTCGTCCTGGAAATCGGCTTCGGCATGGGCGAGGCCACCGCGCAGATGGCCGCCGCCGACCCGGGGACCGGCATTCTCGGCTGCGATGTGCACACTCCCGGCCAGGGCAATCTGCTCGGTCTCGCGGAGCGGAACGGGCTGTCCAACATCCGGGTGGCCAACGGCGACGCGATCATCCTGCTGCGCGAGATGCTGGCCCCCGGCTCGCTCGCCGGCCTGCGCGTGTACTTTCCCGACCCGTGGCCCAAGAAGCGCCACCACAAGCGCCGCCTCGTCCAGCCGGAGTTCATCGCGCTGGCGTCCACCCGGCTCGCGCCCGGCGCCCTGGTGCACTGCGCGACCGACTGGGAGCCGTACGCCGAGCAGATGCTGGAGGTGCTTTCCGCCGAGCCGACGCTGGAGAACCTGCACCCCGGTTACGCGCCCCGGCCGGACTTCCGCCCGTTGACCAGGTTCGAGGGCCAGGGTCTGGACAAGGGGCATGTCGTCCACGACCTGCTCTTCCGGCGCCGCGGCTGAGAACGGCTCGGGCCGCGGGACCGGCCCGTATGACGGGAGCCTGATCCGGTGCCGGTGCGTAAGCGGCTCCGGCGGCAGCCGCGCATCAGGGCGTCCGGCAACGGCCCGTGCGGAAGCGACTCCCGCAGCGGCCGGTGGGCAAGGGCGTCCGGCAGCGGGTGCCCAGGGGCCGGCCCCGGACACCGGTCTCGCCCACCGGCACCGGCTCCACCCACCACCGCCGGCCTCGCCCACCGGCCGGCATCAGCCCCACACCGAACCGACCGGCGGCCGACGTCTTCCCGCCACCCGCGCGTCATGTGGCCGCGCCTCGTTAGGGTCTATGGGTGTACCCGTCCCCGCCGCCGCTCCCCGAGCGCTCACCCGGCCCGTCCCCGTACACATACGCCGAGGCCCCTCCCGGGTCCCGGCCGGGGCGCCGGCCCGCACCGTGGCACAGCAAGACCGTCCGCGCGATCGCGCTGGCGTCGCTGCTCGCGCTCTCCGGCGTACTCATCATCGGCATCGTCCGCCGCCAGACCGGCACCGAGGGCTTCCTGGTCGGCCTCGGCCTGGCGGTCTTCCCGGTACCGCTGCTCATCTCGGCGTTCTGCTGGCTCGACCGCGTCGAACCCGAGCCGTGGCGCAATCTGGCCTTCGCCTTCGCCTGGGGCGCCTGCGCGGCCACCCTGGTCGCGGTCCTGGCCAACGGCTTCGCCACCAACTGGCTGGCCACCAACATCACTTCCGCGTCGCCCACCGAAGCCGAGACATGGGGCTCGACCGCCATCGCGCCGGTCATCGAGGAGGTGGTGAAGGCAGCCGCGGTCCTCCTCCTCTACCGCTTCCGGCGCCGCGACTTCAACGGCATCACCGACGGCATCGTCATCGCCGGCATCACCGCCACCGGCTTCGCGTTCACCGAGAACATCCTCTATCTGGGCAGCGCGTTCGGCGAGGACCAGTCCCTGGGGCACAGCGGGCTGGGCTCCCTCACCGCCGGCACCTTCTTCGTACGGATCGTGGTCTCCCCCTTCGCCCATCCCCTCTTCACGATCCTCACCGGCCTCGCGTTCGGGATAGCCGCGACCCGCTACCCCCGGCGCCGCGCCGCCCGCGCCGCGCTCGCCGTCCTCGGCCTGGTCACCGCGATCCTCCTGCACGCCGTCTGGAACGCCGCCTCCAGCCTCGGCAACAGCGGCTTCGTCACCATCTACGGCCTGTTCATCGTCCCCGTCCTCCTCGTCGTGACCTGGCTCGCCCTCTGGGTCCGCCACCAGGAACTGCTCTCCCTCCACGCCTACCTGGCCCCGTACATCACCGCCGGCTGGCTCGCTCCCGCCGAACCCACCGCCCTCACCTCCCTCAAAACCCGCGCCCTGGCCCGCGACATAGCCCGCCGCACCCACGGCCCCACCGCCGCCCGCGCCGTCACCGAATACACCGCCCTCGCCACCACCCTCTCCTTCCACCGGCGCCGCGCCCACCTGACGGGCACCACCCCGGACTTCGCGGCCCGCGAGCGCGATCTGCTGGACCTCCTGTGGCACTACCGCCCGTGGGCCGAACCGGCTCTGATCCAGGCCCTGGCAAGCCGGGAGGGAAGCAAGGGGAAGACGGCACGGAAGGCAGGGAAGGTGGGGAAGGCACGGAAAGTGGAGGGGATGGGTACAGAGAGGAACGAGGGGAAGGGGAGGAGCGGGAGGAAGGAAGGGGAAGGCGGGCCGGGCGCCGTGGCACTCGTCGATGAGGCGGACCAGTCGCCCGGTTAAGCGCGGACAGCAGGCCCCTACGTGCTGGGCCGCGGACGAGCCCGGTCCAAGAGGCACAGGCACCGCACGACGGCCCAAGAGGCACCGCACGACGGGCACTTGCTTCAAGTGCACTTGAAGGTCCTAGCGTGGTCGGCATGACGGTGATCGACAGCACCCCCGTGACGTCGCCGCCCGTGGACGCCTGTGTGTCCGCGGGTGCGGCGCATCCGCGACCCGACGGCCAGGACCGCTACACGATCAGCGAGGTCGCGGAGTTCACCGGGCTCAGGGCGCACACCCTGCGCTGGTACGAGCAGATCGGTCTGATGCCGCAGGTGGAGCGGTCGCACACCGGCCAGCGTCGCTTCGACAACAGGGACCTGGACTGGCTCACCTTCGTGGGCAGGTTGCGGCTGACCGGGATGCCGGTCGCCGACATGGTCCGCTTCGCGGAACTGGTCCGCCAGGGCGAGGTCACCTTCGGCGAACGCCGGGAGATCCTGGAGCAGACCCGGCACGAAGTGGCCACGCGCATCGCGGAGTTGCAGGACACCCTCGCCGTACTCGACGCCAAGATCAGTTTCTATGCGGGCGCCCGCCAGGCGCCGGAAGGGGCCTGAGCGCCATCATGAGCAACGCCATCGAACAGATCCGCAAGGTCGAGCTGGGCACCGGCGGCCCCCTCGTCGGCGTCCAGGGCTTCGGGGCCATGGGCATCAGCGCCGCCTACGGACAGACGGACGACGCGGCGGCCCGCGACACCCTGGAGGCCACCGTCGAGGCGGGCGTCACCCTCATCGACACCGCCGACATGTACGGCGTCGGTGCCAACGAGGAGTTCCTCGCGCCCTTCGTCGCCGCGCACCGCGACGAGATCACCCTGGCCACCAAGTTCGGCATCGAATACCGCGCCGACGACCCGAGCTACCGGGCCATCCGCAACGACCCCGGCTACGTCAGGAAGGCCGTCGAAGCGAGCCTGCGCCGCCTGAACGTCGAGGTCATCGACCTCTACTACATGCACCGCCGCGACCCGGCCATCCCGCTCGCCGAGTCCGTCGGCGCCATGGCCGAGCTGGTGCGGGAAGGCAAGGTCAAGCACCTCGGCCTGAGCGAGGTCACCGGTGCCGAACTGCGCGAGGCGCACGCCGTCCACCCGATCACCGCGCTGCAGACGGAGTGGTCGGTCTTCAGCCGGGACGTCGAACACAGCGCGGTGGGCGCGGCCGCCGCCCTCGGGGTCGCCTTCGTGCCGTACTCGCCGCTCGGCCGGGGCTTTCTGACCGGTGCCTTCAGCGACGCGAGCACCGAACTCTCCGGCGGCGACTTCCGGCAGTTGCTGCCGCGCTTCACCGGCGACAACGCCAGGGCGAACGCCGCCCTCCTGGAGCCGCTGCACAAGATCGCGGCCGACCACGGCGCCACCACGGCGCAGATCGCCCTGGCCTGGGTACAGCACCGGGCCCAGACGCACGGCCTGACCGTCGTGCCGATTCCGGGGACCCGCAAGCGCAGCCGCCTCCTCGAAAACGCCGCGGCCACCCGCATCGCGCTGACCGCCGAAGAGCTGGCCCTCCTGGAGCCGATCGCCGGCCAGGTGGCCGGCGACCGCTACGCGGACATGTCCCTGACCTCGGCAGCCCGGGAAGCCCAGGAGTGATCGGCGAACCGCCGTCACGCACCGCGCTGCTGCCGTGGACCCGACCGACCGTCGACGACCAGGGCCTGGCCAGCCCACCGGCCTGACCCACCTCTCCGGGCCGCCTATCCGCGCCATCTAGCTGGGCCACCTACTCTGGGCCACCTATCTGGGCAGAATGCGGAATCACGACTGCGCGTCCGGCTCGGTGAACACAGCGGGTCGGTCGGCCCACCGCGCTCGACGGCTCTGTACGCATTCCCTTTTGATCTGGTGTTCCTTGACGCTGCCCTTCGGGGACGCCGGGCGCGGGCGCGGTCCCGAAGTTCACGAGGTCCGAGCCTAGGCTCCTTGACATCGACCTTGATACGGGACGGATTACGGAGGTTTCTCTGATGGCCGGTATACCGACGAGTGTGGTCGCGGCGAGTGGACTGGTGGCCGGCTACGGCGTCGCCCGGTGGACGAAGAAGCGGCCGTTGGGTGGGGTGGCGCTGGCGGCTGCCGGGGCGGTGGCGGCCAAGGGGTGGCAGGAGAAGGCCGGTACGAAGGCGGCAGCTGCGCTGAGCGGGGCCTACGTGGCGGCGTTTGCGGGGTCGCATCCGCTGGCCAAGAAGATCGGGGCGTGGCCTTCGGTGTTCGCGGTCGCGGGTGGGGTGGCGCTGGCGTCGTGGGTGGTGGCGGATCGGCGGGGATAGTGGCGCCCCCGGGGGCCGGGTTGTTGTGGTGTTCGTGGTGCAGGGCGGAGAGGGTTACCGCCCCGCACCACTGTTGTCGGCTCGCTGTTGTCGGCTCGCTGTTGTCGGTCCGCTGTTGTCAGTCCACTGGTGCCGGCCCGCAGTTGTCGGCCCTCGCGCTCAAGGGTCGCCCGCAGCCAAGGGTTCCGCGCCCCCACGGGTTCCCCGCCCTCACGGATACCGCGCCCCCAGGGGTCAGGGCGCGGGTGTCAGGCCGACGCCTCCGTGAGGAGGGCCAGTTCGACGTCGGTGAGGGTGAGGTCGGCGACGGCCAGGAGGGTCGGGAGCTGGGCGGCGTTGCGGGCGCTGGCGATGGGGGCCGCGACGGTGGGCCGGGCGGCGAGCCAGGCCAGGGCGACGGTGGCGGGCTCGGCGTCGTGGGCGGCGGCGACCGTGTCGAGGGCCTGGAGGACGCGCCGGCCCCGCTCGGTCTCCAGGTACGCGGCGGCCTTCCCGGAGCGGGCGCTGTCGACGCTGCCGCCCGGCCGGTACTTACCGGTCAGGAAGCCGGAGGCGAGGGCGTAATACGGGACCGCGGCGACGCCGTGGCGGGCCGCCACATCGGCGAGTTCGCCCTCGTAGGTGTCGCGGGAGACCAGGTTGTAGTGCGGCTGGAGCGCCACATAGCGGGCCAGGCCCTCACGGTCGGAGAAGGCCAGCGACTCGTCCAGGCGCCGCGCGGAGATGTTGGACGCGCCGATCTCCCGGACCTTGCCGGCGCGGACCAGCTCGTCGAGGGCGGTCAGGAACTCCGCCACCTCAACCGATTCGTCGTCGTAGTGGGTGTAGTAGAGGTCGATGTGGTCGGTACGGAGACGGGTCAGGGACGCCTCGACCGCGGTCTTGATCGTGGCGGCGGACAGGCCCTTGAGATCCCGGTGGGCACCGACCTTGGTGGCGATGACGACCTGGTCGCGGTTGCCGCGGGCCGCCAGCCAGTTGCCGATGACGGTCTCGGACTCGCCGCCCCTGTGGCCGGGCACCCACATCGAGTACGCGTCGGCGGTATCGATGAAGTTCCCCCCGCCGGCCACGTAGGCGTCGAGCACCCGGAAGGACTCCGCCTCGTCGGCGGTCCAGCCGAAGACGTTGCCCCCGAGGCAGAGCGGGGAGACGGACAGCGAGCCGATGGTCTTGGTGGTGTGGGTCGTCATGCGTCGCTTCAGCGCCGGCGGACGGGGAGATATTCCGCCGGCGGGCGGGAAGTTACTCCGTCGGCGGGCGGGGAGTCGTTCGCCGCCCTCCTCGCCTGCCTCCCCGCAACGCGGCGCTACGCGCATTTCACGGGGGGCGTGCCCCGTACGTCAGACACCGACCCCGTGGTCGCGCAGCCACGGCATCGGATCTGTCGGATCGCCGGCGTCCGGGCGCACCTCCAGGTGGAGGTGCGGGCCGGTGACGTTGCCGGTGGCGCCGACGCGGGCGATCACGTCTCCCGTGGTGACCTTGCCGGAGGTCTTCACCATGGAGGACAGATGGCAGAACCAGAGTTCCGTGCCGTCGTCGAGGGTGAGGACGATGCGGTAGCCGTAGGGACCGGCCCAGCCCGCCTTGGTGATGGTGCCGGAGTGAACCGCCTTGACCAGCGAGCCCGTTGGCGCCGCGAAGTCCTGGCCGGTGTGGTTCGCCGCCCAGTGGTCGCCGGCCTGCCCGAAGCTCGCGGTGAGGGTGTACGAGGAGACCGGGACGACATAGCTCTTCGCCAGTTCGGCGAGGCGGGCGGCCTCCGCCGCCTGGCGCTTGGCCTCCGCCGCCGCCTCCTTCTCGGCAGCAGCGGCCTGCTCCGCCGTCTTCTGGTGCACGGTCGCGTCCTTCGCAGCCTCCTGGATCGCCGAGTGCTCCGCGCTCTCACGCGCTTCCCGGTCCGCGGCGCCCTGCTGGGTATCGGCCTGCTGGAGGATCCGGCTGCGCAGCGCCTCGGCCGCGTCCGTGCCCTGACCGGCTGCGTGGTGCGTCACCCCCGCCTGGGAGAGGGGGCGGGAGGTGCCGGCGGACGCGGGGGCCGAGTCCGCTCCGGCGGCGGACGGGGCGTCCGTACCGGCGGCCGATGCCGCCGCGGTGCCCCCGCCGTCGGAGAGGAGCGAGCCGATGCCGGGCAGCGACGCGGCGTCCGGGAGCTTGCCGGCAAGGTCGTCGGCCATCCCGCCGAGGTCGGGCATCGATATCGGCACCGGCGGCCGGTCCTCGGCCGTGGCCATCCCGCCGGCGCCGACCGCCGCGATGACGCCGACGCCCAGGACCGTACCGCCGCGGGCGAGTCCGCCGCTGCGCTGCTTGGCCACCCGGTGCTTGCCGCGGACGGGGCGGACGGACTCCTCGGTGGGGTTCCACTCCTCCCAGAGGCCGTCGCCCTCGCCGGACGCGCCGTCGTGGGCGGCGGCGAATCCCGAGGTGTCGGCGAATCCCCTGGTGTCGGCGAATCCCGTGGCGTCGGCGGGGCTCTCGCAGGCGTCCCGCCCCTCGCCCGGGTCGGGGAGATCAGTGGCGGGGACGTCGAAGCCGACGACGCCGTCGCGGCGACCCGGACCGGCGAAGTCGTAGGCGGACGGGGCGTGTGGGGCGGGCCTGTTGGACGCCACGGGGGCGCACTCCTTTCCTTCCTTCTCGCCTACCGGGTTAGCTGACGGGTTCGGAGCAGGAAGGTCTCCTACGGGCGCCCCCTGGCGAGAGGCGTCCGATTCACCCCAAGGTGGTGGTTCCCCGGTTCCCTTGGCGCGGTGCTGCGCAATTCCAGGCAGATACGGCGGATTCGGGTGCGCCCCGTCGGGCGACCCGGTGCAGTTCTGGGCAATTCCGCACGGCTCTTTACGGCTCATGACGGCTCTTTACGGCCCTGCAGGACGGGTGCGAGCGAGCAGTTCGGAGTGGTGCGGAGTGGTCCTGGACGTGCGGGAACAGCGCATTCGGGATTCGGCGTCGGCGCGCGGTGCCGCCACTGGCGACGGCTGGGACAACCGCGCTCCGTTATCGGACAGTAATAGAGACGGTGGCGGAATACCAAGCGTTCCCGCGAATCCGCACGGGTTTTGCCCGCGCTCCGTACGAGCCGTGGCATGGGACTTTGGCCGCCGGCGCGGGCGCAGGCGGGGCGAGCTGCCGGCACCGCGCCAGGTGATCTTGCGGTGATGGTGTGTCAGTTGTTATGCGCAGGGACGCCCCGCGGTCACGGAGCGTGAGAGCAGTACGGTCGGATCATGGTCGTCAACGTCGTGAACACCGGGAACGCCGGGAACACCTGGAATACCGGGAACACCGTCAACAGCGCTCAGGCAGTGGCGAATCGGCACCGGGAGTTCTCCCGGCAACAGGCCCGGGGACGTTCCGCCCCACACGAAGAGTTGACCGCACGGATCAGCCAGGACCCCGAATTCTGCGGCCTGCTCTCGGGCTCGCTGCCCGCCGGCGACCGCCGGCAGCCGGAGCTGCTGCTCGCCGCCGTGCGCTATCTCGACGGCCCGCACGCGGAGTTGGGCCCGCGTGACGAGACGGCCTACGGGCGCTGGCGCGAGTGGACGGTCCGGCACTGGGACGAGGTCCGCGCGGTGATCATGCGCCGCGCGCCCCGGACCGGCGAACCGGCCCACTGCGCCGCCCTGCTGCCGCTGCTCGCCCGCCTACCGCAGCCGCTGGCCCTCCTGGAGATCGGCGCATCGGCCGGGTTGTGCCTGTATCCGGACCGATACCGGTACCGGTACTGCCATACCGGGCAGGAGGCGGGCGGTTCCGACTCCAACCCGGGTTCCGGTGCCCGTTCTGGTTCTGGTTCCGGTGCCGGACCGGACGCCGCCGGCCCCCACGGGACGGCGTACGAGGAGGTCGGCGCCCCGGACAGCCCCGTGACCTTCAGCTGCCGTACGAGCGGGGTGGCGGGCGCCGCGAGCGGCGGTACGGTCCCGGCCGGCGCGCTCCCCGACATCGTCTGGCGCGCCGGTATCGACCCGAACCCCCTCGACCCGGTCGGCGAGCCGGACGACCTCCGCTGGCTGCGGGCCCTCGTATGGCCACAGGACGCGGACCGCATGGCGCGGCTGTCGGCGGCCGTCGAGGCGGTCCGGCCGGCGCCGCGCCCTCGTATCGTGCGCGGCGACCTGGTCGGCGAACTGCCCGCGCTGGCCGCCGAGGCGCCGCCGGAGGCCACGCTCGTCGTCTTCCACAGCGCCGTACTGGCCGGCCTTCCGCCCGCCCGGCGCGAGGAGTTCGCGCAGCGCGTGCGGTCGCTGCTCGCCGACCGGGACGGCGGCGGGCACTGGATCTCCCAGGAGCACCACAGCGTGCTGCCCTGGATCACCGCGCCGGAGCACGCGTCCCTCGGCCCGGAGGACGCGGCGCTGCTGACGCTCGCGCTGGACGAGCGCCCGGTGGCCCTCACCGGACCGCAGGGCCGGAGCCTGCACTGGCTCCGGTGACCCGGGAGGACTGGCTCCGGTGACCGGGGAGGCCGTGAGACCCGCGACGACTGCCCCCATCCCTCTTCCCTCCAGGGGCCGTTCCCCCTCCAGGGACCGTTACCCCTCTAGGGGCCGCTGCACCGCCAGGAGCGCCATGTCGTCCGCCGGCGCCCCTCCCGAGTGCCGGGCGACATCGTCGAGCAGCAGCTCCAGGAGGTCGTCGGGCCCGGCGAAGCGCCGGCCGCGCAACCGGCCGCCCGGGTCGTAGAACCGGCCCAGCAGGTCCCGCGCCTCGGTCACCCCGTCGGTGAACAGGAGCAGCAGCGCCCCGGCGGGAAGGAACGTCTCGTCCGACCGGTCCGGCCAGCCGGCCACATCGCTCAGCCCCAGCGGCAGCGCGGGCGAGCTGGGCATCAGCTCCCGCAGCCCGCCGTCGGGGGTGAGCAGCAGAGGGGCCGGGTGTCCGCGGTTCAGGACGCGCACCACGGACCGCTCCCCGGCGGGGACCTCCGCCAGTACGGCGGTGGTGAAGCCCTCGTGCCGGTCGGGCCCCTCGCGCCGCCCGCCCTCCCGTTTGAGCGCACGTTCCAGCCGGCCGGCCACCGCCTCCAGGGTGGCCTCCTGCTCCGCCGCCTCCCGGAAGGCACCGATGAGGACCGCTGCCGCCTCCACGGCCTCCAGGCCCTTGCCCCGCACATCGCCGACGATCATCCGCACCCCGTACGGGGTGTCCTGCACCGCGTAGAGGTCGCCGCCGATCCGGGCGTCGGCCCGCGCGCCCACGTAGCGCGCGGCGACCGCGAGCCCGGCCAACTGCTCCGGCGGCGCGGGCAGCACGGCCCGCTGGGCCGCCTCCGAGACATCCCGTACGGACGCCAGCCGGGCGTCGCTCATCCGCACGACCCGGTTGATGCCGAGCGCCAGCAGCGCCACCACGACGACCGTGACCGCCTCGGTCACCGACTCGTAGTAGTCCTTCTCGCCGTGGTACGTCACGACCCACACCTCGCTGAGGACGGCGGCCACGACGGTGACGGCGGTGGCCCGCAGGGTGTAGAGCGGGGCCGCCACCAGGGGAGCGGCGGAGAGGAACGGAGCCGCGGTGTACTGGGGCGGCGTGACGTAGTCGAAGACCACGCCGCCGACGATCAGCGCGGCCGGCAGCCAGCGCGCCAGGCGGCGGCCGAGCGGGGACATCTGCTCCCGGCGCGCCCGTCTCTCCCGGTCGCCCGTGCGGTATCTGCCACCTCGACGCATCCGCACACGCCTCTTCCCACTCCGTCCACCCGGCCGCGCCCCGCAAGGGCTGCCCCGTCCACGGGGGAGCCCTCGCCTGCGGACGAACGGACACCGTCCCCCAAGGCTTGCCGGTACGGGGACCGGGCGGCGAGTCCTCGGGGTCCGGACGGGTCAATACGAGGGCGCCGGTACGGGGCCTGGGCACGGGGCGGTAAGGGGCCTCGGACGGGCTGGGCGGGGCCGGGTCCGCCTGTACCGACGCACGGCCGGCACCGGGCTCCAGGGACCGGGCTCCGTCCCGGGAGCGTCCGCCGGTCGCCCTGGTCTGCGGCACCGGCTCCGCGGAGCCGAGTCGCGCCGCCGCGCGCCGCATTCCCCTCGCCCGCCCGGCATCTGACGCAGCGCCTGCCGAGCCGTCCGCGCCACGCGGCGCCCGCGCCGGGCCGGGCCGGGCCTGGCCGGAAAAGCGCAACGCCCCGGCCGGTGCGTTCCGGTCGAGGCGCTGAACCGCAGGTCAGGCGGCCTGTCCTGCGAGGGAATCGGTGGGCCATCAGGGGCTCGAACCCTGAACCAATGGATTAAAAGTCCACTGCTCTGCCAATTGAGCTAATGGCCCGCACCGAGCAGCATAGCCCGAGGACGTCCCGCAGCCCGAAGGCATGGGCTATCCGGCCAATCGGCGGCGTGCCGCCACGGGCGCGACCGCGGTGTCCCGGGGGCCGCGAGAGCCTCGGTACGGCCGTCGCGGACGGCTGCCGCACCCGTCCGCCCGTATGCCGCCACCTGCGCCAACGCGCAGGGCCCGTACGGCACTTGCGTACCGTACGGGCCCTGCGGAAGCTATGGCCGAATCTCGGCCGTCGCGCTTCGGGGATCAGCCGTTGCGCTTCCAGCGCGGCTTGTCGTCGCGGCGGCCGAAGGAGCCGGCCGCGCTGCCCGAACCACGGTGGTCGTCACGCCGGGCGTACGGACGGTCGCCGCGGTAGCCGCCGGAGGACGGACGGCCGCTGGAGCGGTCGTCGCGGTTGAACGGGCGGTCGCCGCCGCCGGAGCGGTAACCGCCGGAGGCGCGCCCGCCGGAACGGTCGTCGCGGTTGAACGGACGGCTCGGACGGTCGCCGCGGTCGCGGTTGAAGCCCCGGTCGTCGCGGCGCTCGAACGACCGCCCACCGGAGCGCTCGTCACGGCGGTCACGGTCACGGTCCCGGCCGAAGCCACCACGGTCGTCACGGCGGTCGTCACGACGCTCGAAGGAACGGGCGCCGAAGCGGTCGTCACGGCGGTCACGGTCGCGGCCGAAGCCGCCACGGTCGTCACGGCGGTCCCGCTGGAAGCCGCCCCGGTCGTCGCGACGCTCGTCGCGGCGCTCGAACGACCGCCCACCGGAGCGCTCGTCACGGCGGTCACGGTCACGGTCCCGGCCGAAGCCACCACGGTCGTCACGGCGGTCGTCACGACGCTCGAAGGAACGGGCGCCGAAGCGGTCGTCACGGCGGTCACGGTCACGGTCCCGGCCGAAGCCACCACGGTCGTCACGGCGGTCGTCACGACGCTCGAAGGAACGGGCGCCGAAGCGGTCGTCACGCCGGTCGTCGCGGCGCTCCCGGCGCTCGAAGTTGCCCCGCTCGTCACGGCGGTCGGACGACCGGCGCTCGCCCGTCGCCTGCTCCGGCACCGCGGCCTCGGCCTCGGCCTCCGCCTCCGCGGAAGCCTGGGCGGTCGCCGCCAGCGCCTCCGCCGGGTCCTCACCGCGCTCGCGGGCGGCGCGGGCGGTCAGCCGGTCCGCCTCCTCGCGCAGTTCGGCGGCGCGGCGCTGGAGCCGCTCCAGCTCGCGGGTCAGCGTGCCGACCTCGCGCTCCGCCTGCTTGGCGGAGTTGTTGGCCGACTCGGCCTGGACCTCGGTGAGCGAGCGCGCGCCGGTGATCTGGGCGACGTCGTCGTCGAAGACACCGGCGCCGCCGACGATGTGGCGCGAGGCGTCCACGCCCGCGTCCTCCATCAGGCGGAAGATCTGCCGGCGCTGGTGCGGCAGCGACAGCGAGACGACGGTGCCGGACTGGCCGGCGCGGGCGGTACGGCCCGAGCGGTGCAGGTAGTCCTTGTGGTCGCCGGCCGGGTCGACGTTCAGGACCAGGTCGATGCCGTCGACGTGGATACCGCGGGCGGCGACGTCGGTGGCGACCAGCGCGTTGACGTAGCCGTCCTTGAAGTCGGCCAGGACGCGGGTGCGCGCGCCCTGGGTCATCCCGCCGTGCAGCGCGTCCGCCTTCACGCCCGCCTCGACGAGCTGCTCGGCGATCCGGTCGGCGCCCAGCTGGGTGCGGACGAAGATGATCGTGCGGCCCTTGCGGGCGGCGATGGCGGCGGTGACCGGCGCCTTGTCCTTCGGCTTCACGACGAGGACGTGGTGGGTCATGGTGGTGACGTTGCCCTGGGCGCTGTCGACCTCGTGGCTGACCGGGTCGGTCAGGTAGCGCTTCACCAGCGTGGAGATCTCGTTCTCCATCGTGGCCGAGAACAGCATCCGCTGGCCGCCCTCGGGCACCTGGTCCAGCAGCTCGGTGACCTCGGGCAGGAAGCCCAGGTCGGACATCTGGTCGGCCTCGTCGAGGACCGCGACCTGGACGTCCTCCAGGGAGCAGGCACCGCGGTTGATGATGTCGCGCAGCCGGCCCGGGGTGGCGACGAGGATGTCGACGCCGCGCTCCAGGGCGTAGATCTGGTTGCCCATGGACGTACCGCCGCAGACGACCTTCATCTTCAGGCCGAGGACGTCGCCGTACGGCTGGAGGGCGTCCGCGACCTGCATCGCCAGCTCGCGGGTCGGGGTGAGGATGACCGCGCGCGGCTTCTTCTTGTCGGTGTGGCCGCCGGCCAGCCGGGCCAGGGTCGGCAGACCGAAGGAGAGGGTCTTGCCGGAGCCGGTGCGGCCGCGGCCGAGGATGTCCTTGCCGGCCAGCGCGTCCGGGATGGTCGCGGCCTGGATCGGGAACGGGGTGGTGACACCGTTCTGCGCGAGCTTGCGGACGACGCCCTCGGGGAGTCCGAGGTCCGCGAACGTCACGGTCTCGGCGCCGGCAGCGGCCGTCTCGGCCTCTGCCGCTTCGGCGACCTCGGGAGCCGGCTGCTCGTCGAACGCGGGCAGGGCGGACTGATCAGTGGAAATGGACATGCGAAATGCGAAACCTTCCGGAGTCTCGGCACGCGCCCACAACTCCGTGTGATTTCACAAAGACCGCCTCTATGCGGTCAGCCACGGCAAGGGAGAGAACGCGCCACGCGGCGCGCTTCTTTTCTGGCGCCGGGCAAATGGGATCAAACGATCTACCACCATACGCACCCTGCCCCCCGGAAGGCAAATTGCCCCCGGCCACCCGCTCCCCGCACCCTCCCCACCCCCTCACCAACGCCCCCGTAGCCCCCCGTATGCCCCCATGATCGCCGCCCGTTCCTCAGGCGTCCCACTCCACCTGCGGCGCCGACAGCGACGGCGCCGAGGCCGACGAGGAGGACGAGTGCGCCCCGCGCGAGGACGACGGGGAGGCGTCCGAGGACATCGGGGACGCGGGCGACGGCCCGGAAGCCTGCGTGCTGCCGGGCGACTGGGCGCCGCGCGGAGGGCCGGACGGCTCCGCGCTCGGCGCACCCGCGCTAGGCGAGGCCGGCGCGGACGGCCGCTCGGGGCGGGAAGGCGAGGGCTGCGCGGGCGCCGAGGCGCCGCCCCGGCCGCCGGACCCGCCGCGCCCGGCCCCCGCTCCGGGCTCCGGGCCGGACGGCTTGACCGGCTGCTCGGGCTCCGTCCGCGCGGCCGGTGACGACGAGGGCTGTGCACTCGCCGACGGCCCGCCCCCGCCCGAGCGGCCCGCGGCCGGATCGCCGCCCGCCGGACGCCCGGGGCCGTGCCCCGTCCGCCGCGACCCGTTGCCGCGCCCGTCGGCGGCGAGCCCGCCGGGGCTGGGCTTCGCGCCCTTCCCGTCGCCGTGCCGCGCGGCGCTGCCCGACGGCTTCGGGTGGCCGGGATCGCTGACGCTCATGCAGCCGGCCAGCGAGACGGCGAGCGCGGAGACGGTCACCGCCACGGCGGCGACCCGCGCGAGCGGACGCCCGGACGGCGGCGCGGAGCGCGCGACCCGGCGGTCGACGCGCTCCGCGGCCGGCCGCGGCGGAAGCAATGGGGGGCGGGGTGGCATCGGGCGCACGGCGGGACCTCCGGATCCGGAGCGCAGGGACGGCGGCGACGGACGCCCTGCCCAACTCCCGCCCCCCGCTTGAGGACACGCGCACCGCCCGCCCGATCGCGCCCGCCGGCCGGCGGCTCCCGTCAGCCGTACCCCAGGGCGTGCAGCCGCTCGTCGTCGATCCCGAAGTGATGCGCCACCTCGTGAACGACCGTCACCTCCGTCTCGGCGACCACGTCCTCCTTCGTGGCGCACATCCGCAGCGTCGGCCCGCGGTAGATGGTGATCCGGTCCGGCAGGACGCCCGCGTACCACTCCCCGCGGTCGGTCAGCGGCGTCCCCTCGTACAGGCCGAGCAGCTCGGGGTCGTCGGCCGGGGGCTCGTCCTCGACGAAGACCGCCACGTTGTCCATCAGCCGGGTCAGCTCCGGCGGGATCCGGTCCAGCGCCTCGGCGACCAGTTCCTCGAACTCCTCGCGCGTCATCTCCAGCACACCACCATTCTCCGCCCGGGAACGCGCGGACCCCGCGGCCCGCTCCGCAACCGATCGTCGGGGACCGGCCGCCGGCCCGCAGCCCAAGCGGAGCCGGAACGTCCCGCATAACGGGCGGCACCGCGGGCATATGGGGCCAATGGCCCGCGCAGCGCGCTCCCGGACACCGCACCCCGACCCGCCAGGCCGCCCGCACCCCCGCCTACCGCGCCCCCGTCGCCCCGGCGTCCGCACGCCGTCCGTACGGGACCTGCCCAGCGCCGTACGGGGCCTGCCCGCAGCCGTCCGCCGCCACTACCGCTCGCGTCGTACGGCAGCCGCTGTCACGCTCGCCCCGCCCGCGCGCCCGTACGCCCGCGCCGTCGGCCTGGCGGCCGTCGCCGTGCTCGGGGCGTGGCTGGGGCTGCTCGTCGTCGGGAGCGTCCAGGCCCCGGTCGGCCCGATGGACACCACCATGGCGCTGCGGCCCTCCCTGGCCGGCGGCACCCGGATCACCGTCCCACCCCTGGGCGACCTGGAACTGGACAGCCACTACGCCCCCGTCCGCCTCGATGTCGACGTCGACCGGCTGGACCCGGCCCGCTCCGCGGAGCTGGTCGACCACCCCGAGCGGTTCGCCGGCCTCCAGGACCAGGTCACCCACGACGTCCTCCGCGGCGCCGCGGGCCTCGCCGTGGCCTCCTGCGTGGCGGTGGCCTCCGGCGCCACCGCGCTGGGCCTGGTCGTCTACCGCCGCCCGCGCCGCGCACTGGCCGCCGGCGGCCTGGCGCTCGCCCTGCTCACCGCCTCCGGCGCCGCCGCCTACGCCACCTGGAACCCCGAGTCCGTCCTGGAGCCGCGCTTCTCCGGACTGCTCTCCTCCGCGCCGTCCGTCGTCGGCAACGCCCGCAGCATCGTCAGCGAATTCAACGTCTACCAAAAGGAGTTGGCGCGCCTGGTCACCAACGTCACCAAGCTCTACGACGCCGCCTCGACGCTGCCCGCGTACCGGCCGGACCCCACCACCATCCGCGTCCTGCACGTCTCCGACATCCACCTGAACCCGGCCAGCTGGCACATCATCGCCTCCCTGGTGAAGCAGTACCGGATCAACGTGATCATCGACACCGGCGACACCATGGACCACGGCTCGGCCGCCGAGAACCACTTCCTGGACCCCGTCTCCACCCTGGGCGCGCCGTACGTCTGGGTGCGCGGCAACCACGACTCGCGCGGCACCCAGCGGTACCTGACCGGCCGCAAGCACGTCATCGTCCTCGACAACGGGCGGGTCACCCAGGTGGCCGGGGTGCGCATCGCGGGCGTCGGCGACCCGCAGTTCACCCCGGACCGCTCGATAGTGGCCGCCGGCGACGCCGCCGAACGCACCGCCGGCGGGCGGCTCGCCGACGCGCTGCGCACCCAGCGGCTGGCCGGCACCCCCGTCGACATCGCGCTCGCCCACAACCCGGCCGCGGTGACCGAGGCGGACGGCCTGGCCCCGCTGGCGCTCGCGGGCCACATCCACCAGCGCGCGATCAGCACGCTCCCCCAGGGCACCCGGCTGATGGTCGAGGGCTCCACGGGCGGCGGCGGGCTGCGCGCCGTGCAGAACCGGCAGCCCGCGCCCGTGCAGGCGTCGGTGCTCTATCTGGACCGCGCCACCAAGCGGCTCCAGGCGTGGGACGAGATCACGCTGGGCGGCCTGGGCCTGGCCCGCGCCGAGGTCAGCCGCCACCTGCCCGAACGGGTGAAACCCGGCCAGTCGGCCTCTCCGGAATCGAGTTTGGCCCGGGCCGGAATGCCGTAGTAGAGTCTGCGACGTGCCCAAGCGCACCGGTCAGGGCTTGACCGTCCCGAGATCCATAGGATCAGAGGAGAAGCGGAACCCTTCGGGGGGAAGTGGAGTCACATGCTTCTCACGTCCCTTTCCTTTGGTGGGGGACGACGGAAGAGAAGTGGCCTCATGGTCGGTTAGCCCTCATCGTCTAGTGGCCCAGGACGCCGCCCTTTCAAGGCGGTAGCACGGGTTCGAATCCCGTTGGGGGCACGCATTACCGTGTGCGAGACTGGTTCACGCCGCTCGCACAATGCAAGGTCCTGTGGAGCAGTTTGGAGTGCTCGCCACCCTGTCAAGGTGGAGGCCGCGGGTTCAAATCCCGTCAGGACCGCTGCGGCTGGGTAGCTCAGTTGGTACGAGCGATCGCCTGAAAAGCGATAGGTCGCCGGTTCGACCCCGGCCCCAGCCACACCCATTGGGAGAAGGCCCCGGTTCACCGAACCGGGGCCTTCTTCGTGTCCGGGAACGGACTCCGCGTCAGCCGTCCGCCGCATGTGCCGGGGCGATGTCGCGGCCACCCGGGTGCCGGTGCCGCCAGACCAGGAAGATCGTGCAGGCGAGCGCCGACCAGCCGGCCAGCACCAGGAACGGGAAGAGGTGCTGGTGGCCGCGGAAGTAGACCGCGGTGTGCTGGGCGTTGACCGACGCGCCCGGGGGCAGCCAGCGGCCGATGGAGCCGAGCACGGAGGGGAGCAGGGGCCAGGAGACCGCGCCGCCGGAGGAGGGGTTGCCCAGCAGGACCATCAGGCCCCAGGTGGGGATCATCGCCCAGCGGCCGATCAGGGTGTTGAACATCGTGAAGACCATGCCGGACGTGAACATGGTCAGCGCCAGGATCAGCCAGGACTCGGCGAACGGGAGCCGCAGCGCGCCCAGCCACCAGTCGGCCACCGCCGCGATGGCGAAGGCGCCGAGCAGCGCGTAGGCGAGGGTGCAGCCGATCCGCTCGGCCGGGTTGAGGGCGCGGGCGTGCACGCTGAGCTGGATCGCCCCGACGAAGCCGATGATCACGGCGGCCAGCGAGATGTAGAAGAGCGCGAGCCCGCGGGGATCGCCTTCCTGGAGCGGTTTGACGTCCCGGACCAGGACCTCCACGCCGGTCGCCCGGCCGACCTCGGCGCCCGCCTGGCTCAGTAGCTGCGCCACCGACGCGCCCGAGGCGCCGGACACGTCCAGCTCCACGCCGCGGCCGTGGGCCCTCAGGACGGCGAACTCGCGCTGCTCGTCGACGGCGACGCGCGCCTCCTCGTAGGTGGCGTACCGGGTCAGCCGGAGCGAGGCGTTGAGAGCCTTCTCCATGCCGAGGACGAACGCCTCCTCCTGCGGGGCATCGGCGGTGGCGACGACGGCGGTGGGGATGTGCCGCGGGGCCGGGTTGGCCATGGTGTAGGTGTACGAGCCGGCGAAGAGGCCGGCCGCCGCGGCGACGATGAGGATCAGGACGGCCGCCGGGAAGAACGGCGATCTCTTGAAGGCGGCCCATCTCTCCGCGGGGGTCGGGCGCCTTCCGTGTGCGCCGTGCGGAACCGATGCACCTTCATGATCAAACATATGAACACGCTAAAGCACCGTTGTCGGACATACCCTCCCGGACCCCCTGGCTCTGCCGCCGTCCCGTCCGCGATCCGGTCACCGCCGTCAAATGGTTCGCCAGTCGTTTGCGCGAGGTGAGATCCTGGGGGACGTATGTCCAGTCAGCCTGCCTCCGCCCTGCCCGACGGCACCGCCCCCGCGCTGCCCGCGCTGCTGAAGCGGCTGCCCGAGCTGATGCTGCGCGATCAGCAGCGGCTGGGCCGCCGGCTCGACGGCGCGCGCCGGATCCGTAAGCCCGAAGCCCGTGCCGCCGTGCTCGCCGAGATCGCCGGCGGCATCGACGAGGCGGAGCTGCGGGTCGCCCAGCGGCGCGCCGCGATGCCGGAGATCGGCTATCCGGCAGAACTCCCGGTCAGCCAGAAGAAGGACGAGATCCTCGCGGCGATCCGCGACCACCAGGTCGTGATCGTCGCGGGCGAGACCGGCTCCGGCAAGACGACCCAGATCCCCAAGATCTGCCTGGAGCTCGGCCGCGGCGTCCAGGGCCTGATCGGGCACACCCAGCCGCGCCGGATCGCGGCCCGTACGGTCGCCGAGCGGGTCGCCGAGGAGCTGAAGACCCCGCTGGGCGAGAGCGTCGGCTGGAAGGTCCGCTTCACCGACCAGGTCGGCGACGACACCCTGGTCAAGCTGATGACCGACGGCATCCTGCTCGCCGAGATCCAGACGGACCGCGAGCTGCGCCAGTACGACACGATCATCATCGACGAGGCGCACGAGCGCAGCCTCAACATCGACTTCATCCTCGGGTATCTGGCGCAGCTGCTGCCCAGGCGCCCGGACCTGAAGGTGGTCATCACCTCCGCGACCATCGACCCCGAGCGGTTCTCCCGGCATTTCGGGGACGCGCCGATCGTCGAGGTCTCCGGGCGTACGTATCCGGTGGAGGTGCGCTACCGCCCCCTGCTGGAAGAGGGCGGCCAAGACCCCGACCGCGACCAGATCACCGCGATCTGCGACGCGGTGGACGAGCTGCGCGCCGAGGGGCCCGGCGACGTCCTGGTCTTCCTGTCCGGTGAGCGCGAGATCCGGGACACCGCGGACGCGCTCAACAAGAAGAACCTGCCGGCGACGGAGGTGCTGCCCCTGTATGCCCGGCTGTCGCACGCCGAGCAGCACCGCGTCTTCCAGCGCCATACGGGCAGACGGATCGTGCTTGCCACGAACGTCGCCGAGACCTCGCTGACCGTCCCGGGCATCAAGTACGTCATCGACCCCGGCATGGCCCGCATCTCCCGCTACAGCTTCCGTACCAAGGTGCAGCGGCTGCCCATCGAGCCGGTCTCGCAGGCCAGCGCCAACCAGCGCAAGGGCCGCTGCGGCCGGACCAGCGACGGCATCTGCATCCGCCTCTACTCCGAGGACGACTTCCTCACCCGCCCGGAGTTCACCGACGCCGAGATCCTCCGGACGAACCTGGCCTCCGTCATCCTCCAGATGACCGCGGCCGGCCTCGGCGACATCGAGAAGTTCCCGTTCATCGACCCGCCGGACCGCCGCAACGTCAAGGACGGCGTCGACCTGCTGAGCGAGCTGGGCGCGCTCGACCTCCAGCAGAAGGACCTCAGGAAGCGGCTGACCCCGCTGGGCCGCCAGCTCTCCCAGCTGCCGGTGGACCCGCGGCTGGCCCGGATGGTGCTGGAGGCGGACCGCAACGGCTGCGTCCGCGAGGTCATGGTCATCGCGGCGGCGCTGTCCATCCAGGACCCGCGCGAGCGGCCGTCGGACAAGCAGCAGCAGGCCGACCAGCAGCACGCCCGCTTCAAGGACGAGACGTCCGACTTCCTGGCGTTCCTCAACCTCTGGCGCTATGTGCGCGAACAGCAGAAGGCGCTGTCGTCGTCCGCGTTCCGCCGGATGTGCCGCACGGAGTTCCTCAACTACCTCCGCATACGCGAGTGGCAGGACATCTACTCCCAGCTCCGTACGGTCGCCAAGGGCATGGGCATCCACCTGTCGGAGCAGGACGCGGCACCGGACCGCGTCCACATCTCCCTGCTGTCCGGTTTGCTTTCGCATATCGGGCTGAAGAACGCAGGGCTGGAGGGCGGGAAAGAAGGGGCCGGCAAGAACGAATACCTGGGCGCCCGCAGCGCCAAGTTCGCGGTCTTCCCCGGCTCCGCCCTCTTCAAGAAGCCCCCGCGCTGGGTGATGTCCGCGGAGCTGGTCGAGACCTCCCGGCTGTGGGCGCGGGTGAACGCCCGGATCGAGCCGGAATGGCTCGAACCGCTGGCCCAGCACCTGGTGAAGCGCAACTACAGCGAGCCCCACTGGGAACAGAAGATGGCCGCGGTGATGGCGTACGAGCGGGTGACGCTCTACGGCGTCCCGATCGTCGCCCAGCGCAAGGTCAACTACGGGCGGATCGACCCCGAGGTCTCCCGCGACCTGTTCATCCGGCACGCCCTGGTGGAGGGCGACTGGCGCACCCACCACCAGTTCTTCCATGACAACCGCAAACTGCTCGGCGAGGTCGAGGAGTTGGAGCACCGGGCCCGGCGCCGCGACATCCTCGTGGACGACGAGACGCTCTTCGACTTCTACGACCAGCGGATCCCGGCGGACGTGGTCTCCGGCGCGCACTTCGACTCCTGGTGGAAGAAGAAGCGCGGCGAAGAGCCCGAGCTGCTCAATTTCGAGCACTCGATGCTCATCAACGAATCCGCCGAGGCCGTCACCAAGGACGACTACCCGGATTCCTGGCGCCAGGGGAAGCTGAAGTTCAAGGTCACCTACCAGTTCGAGCCGGGCGCGGACGCGGACGGCGTGACCGTCCACATCCCGCTCCAGGTCCTCAACCAGGTCTCCTCCGAGGGCTTCGACTGGCAGATCCCGGGCCTGCGCGAGCAGCTGGTGACGGAGCTGATCCGCTCGCTGCCCAAGCCGATCCGCCGCAACTACGTCCCGGCACCGAACTTCGCCGCCCGCTTCCTGGACACCACCGTCCCCCTCCAGGGCGCCCTGACCGCCTCCCTGGCGGCCGGGCTCCAGCGGATGGTCGGCGTCCCGGTCGAGGCGGCGGACTTCGACACCGCCAGGATCCCCGACCACCTCAAGATCACCTTCAGGGTGGTCGACGAGCGGCGCCGCAAGCTCGCCGAGGACAAGGACCTCGAAGCGCTGCGGCTCCAGCTCAAGCCGAAGACCCGGGCGGCGATCTCCAAAGCCTTCGAGCAGGCCGCCGAGCGGCCCGCCAAGGACGGCAGGGGCGGCCGCGGCGACGGCGGCCCACTGGCCGGCCTGGAGCAGCGCACCGGCCTGACGTCGTGGACGATCGGCACGCTGCCGCGCACCTTCGAGACCCGTCGAGCGGGCCAGCCCCTCAAGGCGTACCCGGCGCTGGTCGACGAGGGCACCAGCGTCGCGGTGCGCCTCTTCGACACCGAGGCCGAGCAGCTGACGGCCATGTGGGCGGGCACCCGCCGGCTCATCCTGCTCAACATCCCGTCCAACCCCGCCAAGTTCGCCCAGGACAGGCTGAGCAACCAGCAGAAGCTCGCGCTGTCCCGTAATCCGCACGGTTCCATCGCGGCGCTCTTCGAGGACTGCGTGACCGCCGCCGCGGACCGGCTGATCACGGCCCGGGGCGGCCCGGCGTGGGACGAGGAGTCCTTCCGCAAGCTGTACGACGCGGTGCGCGCCGACCTGGTCGACGCGACGCTGAAGACCATCCAGCAGGTCCAGGAGGTGCTGGCCGCCTGGCAGGCGTGCGAGCGCCGGCTGAAGGCGACCGCGTTCCCGTCGCTGCTGACGTCGCTGGCGGACGTCAAGGAGCAGCTGGCGGAGCTGATCAAGCCGGGCTTCGTGACCGCGCACGGCGCCAAGCGGCTGCCTGACCTGATGCGCTATCTGGTGGCCGCCGACCGCCGTCTGACGCAGCTGCCCACCAACGCCGAGCGGGACCGCACCCGCATGGCGAAGGTGAAGGAGATGCAGGACGAATACGCCTGGCTGCTGGAGCAGTTCCCCCCGGGCCGCCCGGTGCCGGCCGCGGCCCGGGAGATCCGCTGGATGATCGAAGAGCTGCGGGTCAGCTACTTCGCGCACGCCCTCGGGACCGCGTACCCGATCTCCGACAAGCGCATCGTGAAGGCGGTGGACGCGGCGGCGCCATAGCCCCGGGCGGGGTGCCGGGATCGAGTTCGACCGCACCCCCTGACCTGCTGTACAGTCTTGTTCCGCAGCCCGCTGCAAGCGGAAAGCGAAACGCAAGGTCCTGTGGAGCAGTTTGGAGTGCTCGCCACCCTGTCAAGGTGGAGGCCGCGGGTTCAAATCCCGTCAGGACCGCTTTTTCACGGCCCGCATCCTTCTCGGATGCGGGCCGTTGTGCTGTCCGGGCAGGCCCGCGGCGCGGTACGGTGCGCGGCACACGCCCCCGCAGCGCGCCCCGGCGGGCAACCGCGATCCCCCCGGTCGCCCGCACCCCCGCGCACCCCCTCCCCGGGGCCGTCCGCCCCGTGGCCCGAAGGCTCCCGTCCGATCCGGCCGGCGGCGACGGGCGTCTTGACGGCGGCACCTGCCGCCGGTACTCACAGAGGAGGCGTGGGGGCCGGGGAGGTGGCGTGCGATGACTGCTGCGGTACGGCACGAGACCAGGGCGCTGTTGCGAGCCCACCTGTCGGCGGCCCTCGCCTACGGCTCCCGCCATCTGACCCGGCAATGCCCGGTCTGCCATCAGCTGCTGCGGCTCGCCATGGAGCCGCACGGGGCCCTCTCCGGGGCCGACGCGCCCCCGGCCGCCTCCGCCCCCTCTCCGGCCGTCTGCGAGGCGCCCGAGGAGGACGAAAGTCCCGCCGCCCGGTGACCAAGGACGCCTGCGCCACCGGTGGTGCGGTGGCAGGCTGTTGACAGGGCGGTGGCGGAGCGCCTTTTACCGCAGGGGCCATATGGCCTTCAAGGACCGCACCCTGTGATGGGAGTCACCGAACAAGTTTCGCGGGATGGGGAACTTACCACCCATCTACAACCGGTCAATTTAATATGTGCAATTGCACTCCCCGCCGAGCGCCCCGAAACAAACCCGCCAGGTCCGCACTGACGGACCCCCTCAGGGCCCCTGAGCGGGTCGTGACGCCCCCGCCGGAGTCCACCGGCGCCAGGGCGGCCCGAGTGCCGCGAGCGGCCCTGGAGTGGCCGCACACAAAAAGAGATCGCGCTGGACCCGGCGGAGTCCAGCGCGATCGATGACGTACCCAGATGGAGCGGGTGTGGGCCTGTTGGGGCAGGCGCCGCGTCGTAAAGAGCTCTATGGAGCGGGGTGAAGCATGTGGTGCCAAAACGGGCGTTTCCGGGTTGGGGGGCCCGAAAACAGCCTGGTTATGCGGTTATTCAGGACTCGCTACGCTGCTGCGGGATACCCGCGAGCAGCGCGCGGACCTCAGCCTCGCGGTAACGCCGGTGCCCTCCGAGCGTACGGATGGACGTGAGCTTGCCTGCCTTGGCCCAGCGGGTCACCGTCTTCGGGTCCACGCGGAACATCGTGGCAACCTCGGCGGGGGTAAGCAGCGGCTCGGCGTCAGGGGTGCGAGCGGTCATGAGCGGCCTCCTCGGGAGAACCGAACCATCACGGTTCTTTCCTCTAAATTCTGCACCTTGACCCACGTTGCCCGAAATGGCAGACGCGGGCCGAGTCGGTTATAGGACGAACGGCTTGTCCTCGGCACTACAACTACACCATCTGTCCAGCCACGTCGGCCAAACCGATGGAATTGCCCTCTCAGGTGTTCAACCTTGGCGGATGCCGATGGACCGTGCCATAGCGGACAGTCACACCCCCGTGACGATCAGTCACAACGTGACCAGCCACCACGAGACCCCTCAAGGAGCGCAATACCGATCTATCCGCCCTTAGTTGGACGGAAGGAGCCCGAGTCAGGCTCCTTGTCCTATTTTGGCACGAGGGTACGCCTTGGGAGCAAGACCCGAAGTCAGTGCTTTAGGTCACGCTTGAGGCAATAGCCCGGATCAGGACCTACGTCCCGTACGTCCTGACCACCGGGATGCCGCACCCGGCAACTCCGCCCCGGGCGCCGGGCATTCAGCTGGAGAACTGACGTTCGCGCACCGCGCGCCACCGCTGCGAGAGCTTCTCGTACGCGGCGCCGGCCCGCTCGCCGTCCCCCTCGCGCAGCGCCGCCAGTCCCTCCGCCACCTCCGCGGCGGAGCGGTCCTCGGCGAGCTGCCCTTCGGGCACCGCGTGCACCAGCCCTCCGTAGTCCAGCTCCACGAGCGAACGCGGATGGAATTCTTCGAGCCAGCGCCCCACATCTACCAGGCCGTCGATGAGCGGCCCCTCTTCCAGGGCGTCCCGAAGAGTACGCAACCCGCGCGCGACGCGGCGCCGCGCCTGCACCATCGACGTCCGGTAACGCAGCAGGGACCCTTGCTCACCCTCCGTGTACTCCCGCTCGCCGTCCGAGAAGAGGACGAACCAGCGGACCGGGACGTGCCAGGTCGCCGCTCGGATCCACGGCCGGGCGTCCGGGTTGCGCGCGCGCCACCGTTCGTAGTCGGTGGCCGCCTGGCGGCGCACCACCGGGGGCAGCGCGGCGTCCAGCACCGAGGCCGGCAGCAGCTCCTCCAGGGCTTCCAGGGCCTGCCAGCCGCGCAGCCGGGTGCGCCAGGGGCACACGCAGGTGACCTCGTTCACCACGGCGACGAACGCGTCGGCGCTCTCGTGGACCGGCACCGGGACCGGCGGGGTCGGCAGCAGATCGGCCAGTGCCCGGCGCTGCTCGTCGACGGCCGTGGGCGTGTGGTCGCGCTTGGCGTAGCGCGCCCAGTAGGAGCGCTCCGGCTCGGGGAACGCGGCCAGCGGCTCGTAGACCCGCAGATACGCGACATACGGGACCCGTACCGACGACGCCAAGGCCACGCCCGCTCCTTCAAAGGAAAGCCCACCGCCCGGAGTTGCCTACCCCCCGCCCGGTCTGGATACGGCAGATCGTCCCATGCCCGTCCCCCGGGAGAGGGTGATCCCCGGTACCAGGCGGATCAACGCGCCCTCCAGGTCTTACGCTCGTTCCAACCGGCCCTCCCCACCCGCAGGAGGGCGTCCTTCGCGACATATGGGAGTCACCACCGTGACTGACGTACGTCCTGCCCCCGCAGGCGCCGAGAGCGGCGTACTGCAGACCCTGTTCCGCACGGAGCAGGGCGGCCACGAGCAAGTCGTTCTCTGCCAGGACCGGGCGAGCGGCCTCAAGGCCGTGATCGCCATCCACAGCACCGCGCTGGGCCCCGCCCTCGGCGGCACCCGCTTCCATGCCTACGCCTCCGAGGAGGAGGCCGTGCTGGACGCCCTGAACCTGTCGCGCGGCATGTCCTACAAGAACGCCCTGGCCGGGCTGGACCACGGCGGCGGCAAGGCGGTGATCATCGGCGATCCCGACCTGATCAAGACCGAGGAACTGCTGCTCGCCTACGGCCGGTTCGTGGCCTCCCTCGGGGGCCGCTACGTCACCGCGTGCGACGTCGGCACGTACGTGGCCGACATGGACGTGGTCGCCCGCACCAACAAGTGGACCACCGGCCGCTCCCCCGAGAACGGCGGCGCCGGCGACTCCTCCGTGCTGACCGCCTACGGCGTGTTCCAGGGCATGCGGGCCTCGGCCCAACACCTGTGGGGCGATCCGACGCTGCGGGACCGCAAGGTCGGCATCGCGGGCGTCGGCAAGGTGGGTCACCATCTGGTCGAGCACCTCCTCCAGGACGGCGCCGAGGTCGTGATCACGGACGTCCGCGCCGAGTCGGTGGACCGGATCCTCGCGCGGCACCCCCGGGTGACCGCCGTCGCGGACACCGAGGCGCTGATCCGCACCGAGGGCCTGGACGTGTACGCGCCCTGCGCGCTGGGCGGCGCGCTCAGCGACGACTCGGTGCCGGTGCTGACCGCCAAGGTGGTCTGCGGCGCGGCCAACAACCAGCTGGCGCACCCGGGCGTGGAGAAGGACCTCTCCGACCGAGGGATCCTCTACGCGCCGGACTACGTCGTGAACGCCGGCGGCGTCATCCAGGTGGCCGACGAGCTGCACGGCTTCGACTTCGACCGCTGCAAGGCGAAGGCCGCGAAGATCTTCGACACCACGCTGTCAATATTCGCTCGTGCGAAGTCCGAGGGCATCCCCCCGGCCGAGGCGGCCGACCGGATCGCCGAGCAGCGGATGGCCGAAGCGCGGACGGCGGGGAGCCCGCGCACCTGACGGCCGTTCCGCGGTCCAGGGCGGCCCAGGTGGCCGAAAACACACCGTGCGTGACCCACCGCGGGCGGCGGGGGAGACATCCCTCACCACCCGTCGGCGGGTCGCCGTTCAGGACAGGTTAAAATCGCAGTTGACCAGCGTGGACGGGGCGCCTCGCCGGTCGTGCGGAGCGGTGGGTGATGCGGGCGACGTACCGTATGGCCGCGGAAGCAGGTACCGTTAAAGCCCTACGGGCCGGTCTCTCTGTCGAGAGTCCGCTCTGAATCATGAACGCGTGTCAAGACTCTGGGGCCATCGAGCCCCGTCATTGAGGGGGTCGACCCATGGGGCGCGGCCGGGCCAAGGCCAAGCAGACAAAGGTCGCCCGCCAGCTGAAGTACAGCAGCGGTGGGACGGATCTCTCACGACTGGCCGACGAGCTGGGTGCAACGCCGTCGAACCAGCAGCCTCCGAACGGCGAGCCGTTCGAGGATGACGAGGACGACGACCCGTACGCACAGTACGCAGACCGGTACAACACCGATGACGACGAGGACGAGGGCAACTCGACCAACCAGCGTCGTCGCGCTTGACACTCTGCGCGCTAGCGGCACTCATAACACCATCGCGGACCCGGTCCTGGGCATTGCCCGGACCGGGTTCTGTGCTGCCCTGGTGACCGCCGGTGCGGCGGCCCCAGGGCTCAGCCGACTCAGGCCGCGTAGTCACCGGTGAGGGTCACTGCCTCGGTGTGGTCGCCGCGCTCGACGATCTCACCGCTGACCCAGGCGTCCACGCCGCGGTCGGCGAGGGTGGTCAGGGCGGCGTCCACGGACTCCTGGGGGACGACGGCGATCATGCCGACGCCCATGTTCAGGGTCTTCTCCAGCTCCAGGCGCGCCACCGAGCCGGCCGAGCCGACCACGTCGAAGATCGCGCCCGGGGTCCAGGTGGAGCGGTCCACGGTGGCGTGCAGCCCGTCCGGGACGACCCGGGCCAGGTTGTTGGCCAGCCCGCCGCCGGTGATGTGCGAGAACGCGTGCACCTCGGTCGTCCGGGTCAGTGCCAGGCAGTCCAGCGAGTAGATCCTGGTGGGCTCCAGCAGCTCCTCGCCGAGGGTGCGGCCGAACTCCGGGATCTCCCGCTCCAGGGCCATACCGGCCCGGTCGAAGAGCACATGGCGTACCAGCGAGTACCCGTTCGAGTGAAGTCCGGAGGAGGCCATCGCGATCACCGCGTCGCCCGTACGGATACGATCCGCGCCCAGCAGCCGGTCGGCCTCGACCACGCCCGTGCCGGCGCCGGCGATGTCGAAGTCGTCCGCGCCCAGCAGCCCCGGGTGCTCGGCGGTCTCGCCCCCGACCAGCGCGCAGCCGGCCAGCACACAGCCCTCCGCGATGCCCTTGACGATCGCCGCGACCCGCTCCGGGTAGACCTTGCCGACGCAGATGTAGTCGGTCATGAACAGCGGCTCGGCACCGCACACGACCAGGTCGTCGACGACCATGCCGACCAGGTCGTGGCCGACGGTGTCGTAGACGCCCATCCGGCGGGCGATGTCGACCTTCGTGCCCACGCCGTCGGTGGCCGAGGCCAGCAGCGGACGCTCGTAGCGCTTGAGCACGGAGGCGTCGAAGAGGCCGGCGAAACCGCCCAGCCCGCCGACGACCTCCGGGCGGGTGGCCTTCGACACCCACTCCTTCATGAGGTCCACGGCGCGGTCGCCGGCTTCGATGTCGACGCCCGCGGACGCATAGCTGGCACCGGTGGAATCAGCGGACATGGCTGAGAACTTTCGTTTGGGTGGGTACGAGCACTACGGGCGACGCAGCGCGTCGGCGCCGCCGACCCCGGCCGTGAGCGTCCGGAGACCGTCCACGTCGGAGGCGGACGGGGCCGCGGTCTCCGACTCCAGGAGGTGCTTGCCCAGCAGCTCCGGGTCGGGCAGCTCCATCGGGTATTCACCGTCGAAGCAGGCGCGGCACAGCTTCGGCTTGTCGATCGTGGTCGCCTCGATCATCCCGTCGATGGAGATGAACGCGAGCGAATCGGCGCCCAGCGACTTGCCGATCTCCTCGACGCTCAGCCCGTTGGCGATCAGCTCCGCGCGGGTGGCGAAGTCGATGCCGAAGAAGCACGGCCACTTGATCGGCGGGGACGAGATCCGGATGTGGATCTCGGTGGCGCCGGCCTCGCGGAGCATCCGGACCAGCGCGCGCTGGGTGTTGCCGCGGACGATCGAGTCGTCGACGACCACCAGGCGCTTGCCCCGGATGACTTCCTTGAGCGGGTTGAGCTTGAGCCGGATACCGAGCTGACGGATGGTCTGCGAGGGCTGGATGAAGGTCCGGCCCACGTAGGAGTTCTTAACCAGGCCGGAGCCGTAGGGGATGCCGCTGGCCTCGGCGTAGCCGACGGCGGCGGGGGTCCCGGACTCCGGGGTCGCTATCACCAGGTCCGCCTCGGCCGGCGCCTCGGCGGCCAGCTTGCGGCCCATCTCGACACGCGAGAGATAGACGTTGCGGCCGGCGATGTCGGTGTCCGGGCGGGCGAGGTAGACGTACTCGAAGACGCAGCCCTTGGGGCGGGCCTCGGCGAAGTGCGAGCTGCGCAGGCCGTTCTCGTCGATGGCGACCAGCTCGCCGGGCTCGATCTCCCGGATGAAGCTGGCGCCGACGATGTCCAGGGCGGCCGTCTCGGAGGCCACCACCCAGCCGCGCTCCAGGCGGCCGAGGACCAGCGGGCGGATGCCCTGCGGGTCACGGGCGGCGTAGAGCGTGTGCTCGTCCATGAAGCAGAGGGAGAAGGCGCCCATGACCTGCGGCAGGACGCGCGGCGCGGCCTCCTCGACGGTCAGCGGCTTGCCGTCCTCGTCGACCTGGCCGGCGAGCAGCGCGGTCACCAGGTCGGTGTCGTTGGTGGCCGCGACCTGGGTCGCCCGGCCGCCGTCCCGCGGCAGCGCGGCGACCATGGCGGCCAGCTCGGCGGTGTTGACCAGGTTGCCGTTGTGGCCGAGCGCGATCGAGCCGTGCGCGGTGGCACGGAACGTCGGCTGGGCGTTCTCCCACACCGAGGCACCGGTGGTGGAGTAGCGGGCATGGCCCACGGCGATGTGGCCCTGGAGGGAGCCGAGCGAAGTCTCGTCGAAGACCTGGGAAACCAGGCCCATGTCCTTGAAAACGAGGATCTGGGAGCCGTTGCTCACCGCGATGCCCGCGGACTCCTGTCCACGGTGCTGCAGCGCGTACAGCCCGAAATAGGTGAGTTTGGCGACCTCTTCACCCGGAGCCCAGACACCGAAGACGCCACATGCGTCCTGGGGGCCCTTCTCACCGGGGAGCAGGTCGTGGTTGAGTCGTCCGTCACCACGTGGCACGTTCCAGAGTCTAGGGCAGGTCGCGCATTCATCCGAACCGGGGATGGGCGCGGAGCTGGAGGAGCGCATGAACGGCGCATTGCGCACGCTTGACGTGTGCGCGTCGATTCAGCCGCGCACCCCGCCATCGCGGGCCCCGCAAACCCTTGGCGCGCCTGACCTCCCGCCCGGTGCGCCGCGCCACCCGGCGCCCCGACCGGCGCCGTCGCGCCCGCCCCGGTCGCGTGGCCGGCACCCCCGCCCCGCCCCCCTGAAGGACGGGCACCGAATTTCTCGCCTGCGCCCACTTCACCACCTCTGAGCTGCACATTCGTGCATTTCCCGGCACTCGCGACGAGGCGGCTTGAAGCCATATGCGGTGTATGCCGGTTTTGCTTTCCGGTCGGTCGGTGTGAGATACGCGACGCCCGCGCGAGACACCCGGACCGGGCACGGGCCGGGCACCGGTCCGGCTCAGCTCATGACCGGCAGAACGCCGCTGATGTCCGCGCGTTCGCCGCTGGCGCCGACCGCCGCCGCGTCCAGCGCCTCGGCCCAGCCCAGCCGGCCGGTGGCCAGGCGTATCCACGTCAGCGGGTCGGTCTCGACCACGTTCGGCGGGGTGCCGCGGGTGTGCCGGGGGCCCTCGACGCACTGCACGACGGCGAACGGCGGCACCCGGACCTCGACCGAGCCGCCGGGCGCCTTCAAGGCCAGCGCGTCGGCCAGCAGCCGGGTGGTGATGGCCAGCGCCTGGCGGTCGTACGGGATCTCCCGGCCGGTGGCCGCCGCCAGGTCGTCGGTGTGCACGACCAGCTCGATGCAGCGGGTGACCAGGAAGTCGTCCAGTCGCATCGCGGCGGGCCGGGCGGGCAGCACCCGGTCGTCCGGCTCCCGCGGCAGCAGCTCGGCGAATTCCTCGGCGGTGCGCGCCAGCAGCTCCACGGGATCGTTGGCGGCGGCCAGCTCGCGGGTGAGCGCGTCGACCCCGGGGGCGTACTCGGCGGTGACCGCCGGCCAGTCCAGGAGAGCGGCCTCGGCCCGCTCCGGGACCGGCAGCCGCAGGGCGCGCGCCACGCTGCCGACCGCCATGGACAGATGCGCGGCCAGCTCCCGCACCGTCCAGTCCCCCAGCCGGGTCGGCAGCGCGAACTCCTCCGGCGTCAACTCCCCCACGGCCACGCGGACATGATCCAGCTGCGCGGTGACGGCCGCACGGGTCTTGCGGGGGTCGTACTGGCGGGGGCGCGGCTTCCGGACGGTGGGCGACATGGTGATCAGCCTAGGCCGCACCACTGACAATCGGCCGGGTTCAGGGGCGCGCGGGGGTGCTTTCGGGCTCCTCGGCCGTGAAGGTCTCGCCGTTGCGCGGCACGCCGATGCCCCGCCAGATGAACGGGACACCGTCGGCGGTGTCCGGGTCGGCGCCGTTCATCAGCTGGAAGTGGAGGTGCGGCTCGGTGCTGTTGCCGGAATTACCGCACTCGCCGAGCGGCTGACCGGTCCGCACCCGGTCACCGGGACGCACGGCGGCCGAGCCGCGCCGGACGTGCGCGTAGAGCGCGTGGGTGCCGTCGCCCAGGTCGAGGACCACATGGTTGCCGATCACCCGGCGGGCGCCGCCCAGCGAGCGCACCACGCTCTCGACCAGGAAGAAGTAGCCGAGCGCGAGCCAGGACGTACGGCTGAGGTGGTCGCGCTGACCGTCCTCGACGCGGACGACGGTGGCATCGGCGACGGCGAACAGCGGCGCACCGAACGCCGGGAAGGCGGCGGCGGGCCGGGCCGGCGGCCACCAGTCGGGGCCGGACCGGGAGCCCGCCCCCGGCGCGACCACGATGTCGATGGCGTACTCCTGCCCGTAGTCGCGGGTGCCGTGGCTGGGGACCTTGTCGGCGGGGCTGTTCAGGGCCGTCCAGCGGCCGGCGACCGGCGCGGCGACCGTCACCGCCTCCCGGGCGGCGGCGCCGGTCCCGCCGCCCGTTTCCGCCGCCCCGGACCGGCGGTTGACCCCGGCCCCGATCAGCATCCACAGGCCCAACGGGATCCAGGCCCACCAGGCCGGAATACCGGCGAACAGGCTCCCGGCGAGCAACGCGAGGAACGCCACCAGGCACAACCGGGCGGCGTACCGGAAGAGTTTTCGCGGCCTCGGGGAGGCCGGGCGGGCGGGCGGGCCGGGAACGGGCGGACTTCATGTGGGGCTCCCCCTGCGGTCGGCCGGGCGTCGGCACCCGGCGGCGTTCGACATCGTCTCCAGCCGTATCACGTGGTCGGCGGTGCCTCGTACGAAAGGCGCCAACCCCTTGCGCAGGACGCCGGAGCGCCCGCGGGTGCGGGGCCGAAACGGCGACACGGCCCGCCAGGCGTACTGGCGGGCCGTGTCGGCACGGCGGCACACGCGGACCGGGGGTCCGGGAGCGACGCTAGGAGATCAGCCCCGGGATCGTGGTCTCGTGGGCGTGCCGCAGTTCGGCGAGGGGGATGCTGAACTGTCCCTGGATGTCGAGGGTTTCGCCGTCGACGACGCCGATGCGGGTGGCGGGGAGTCCCCGCGCGCCACACATGTCGGTGAAGCGGAGTTCCTCGCTGCGGGGCACCGCGACGATGGCGCGGCCGGCGGATTCGGAGAAGAGGAAGACGAACGGGTCCAGGCCGTCGGGAACGACCAGGCGCGCGCCCTTGCCGCCCTTGAGGCAGGACTCGACCACCGCCTGGATCAGCCCGCCGTCGGACAGGTCGTGGGCGGCGTCGGCCATCCCGTCCCGCGAGGCGGAGATCAGGATCTCGCCGAGCAGCTGCTCGCGGTCCAGGTCCACCCGCGGCGGCATGCCCCCCAGGTGGTCGTGGACCACCTGCGACCAGGCCGAACCACCCAGCTCCTCGCGGGTGTCGCCCAACAGGTAGATCAGCTGACCCTCTTCGGCGAACGCCACCGGGGTGCGGCGGGTGACATCGTCGATGACACCCAGCACCGCCACCACCGGAGTGGGGTGGATGGCCGTCTCACCGGTCTGGTTGTAGAGGGAGACGTTGCCGCCGGTGACCGGCGTGCCCAGCGTCTGGCAGGCATCGGCCAGACCGCGGGTGGCCTCGGCGAACTGCCACATGACCGCCGGGTCCTCCGGCGAGCCGAAGTTCAGGCAGTCCGAGACCGCCAGCGGCTTGGCGCCGGTGGCCGCGACATTGCGATACGCCTCGGCCAGCGCCAGCTGCGCACCGGCATACGGGTCGAGCTTGGCGTAGCGGCCGTTGCCGTCGGTGGCGACGGCGACACCCAGGTTGGTGTCCTCGTCGATCCGGACCATGCCGGAGTCCTCGGGCTGCGCCAGGACGGTGTTGCCCTGCACGAACCGGTCGTACTGGTCGGTGACCCACGCCTTGGACGCCTGGTTGGGCGAGCCGACCAACTGCAGCACCTGGGCACGCAGTTCCTCGGCCGTGGCCGGGCGCGGCAGGCGGGCGGCGTCGTCGGCCTGGAGGGCGTCCTGCCACGAGGGGCGGGCGTAGGGGCGGTGGTAGGTCGGGCCCTCGTGGGCGACCGAACGCGGCGGGACGTCGACGATCTGCTCGCCGTGCCAGAAGATCTCCAGCCGTTCGCCGTCGGTGACCTCACCGATGACGGTGGCGATCACGTCCCACTTCTCGCAGATCTCCAGGAAGCGGTCGACCTTGCCGGGCTCGACGATCGCGCACATCCGCTCCTGCGACTCGCTCATGAGGATCTCCTCCGGCGAGAGCGAGGAATCCCGCAGCGGAACGGCATCCAGCTCCACCCGCATGCCGCCGGAGCCGGCGCTGGCGAGTTCGCTGGTGGCGCAGGACAGGCCGGCGCCGCCGAGGTCCTGGATGCCGGCGACCAGATGCTCCCTGAAGATCTCCAGGGTGCACTCGATCAGCAGCTTCTCCTGGAACGGGTCACCGACCTGCACGGCGGGCCGCTTGGCCGGCTTGGCGTCGTCGAACGTCTCCGACGCCAGCACGGACACGCCGCCGATGCCGTCGCCGCCGGTGCGGGCACCGTAGAGGATCACCTTGTTGCCGGCGCCGGACGCCTTCGCGAGGTGGATGTCCTCGTGCTTCATCACGCCCACGCACAGCGCGTTGACCAGCGGATTGCCCTGGTAGCAGGGGTCGAAGACCACCTCGCCACCGATGTTGGGCAGGCCCAGGCAGTTGCCGTAGCCGCCGATGCCGGCGACCACGCCGGGCAGGACGCGCTTGGTGTCGGGGTGGTCAGCGGCACCGAACCGCAGCGGGTCCATCACCGCCACCGGTCGGGCGCCCATCGCCAGGATGTCGCGGACGATGCCGCCGACACCGGTGGCCGCGCCCTGGTAGGGCTCGATGTAGGAGGGGTGGTTGTGCGACTCGACCTTGAAGGTCACCGCGTACCCCTGACCGACGTCCACGACACCGGCGTTCTCCCCGATGCCGACGAGCAGCGCGTCGTTCTCGGGGGCCTTGTCGCCGAACTGCTTGAGGTGGACCTTGCTGCTCTTGTAGGAGCAGTGCTCGGACCACATCACCGAGTACATCGCCAGCTCGGCGCCGGTCGGACGCCGCCCCAGGATCTCCCGGATCCGCGCGTACTCGTCCTCCTTGAGGCCGAGCTCGGCCCAGGGCTGGGCCGCCTCCGGGCTCTCGGCCGCGTGCTTGACGGTATCGAGGCTCATGCGCCCACCAGCTTCTTCAGGATCGAGGTGAAGAACCCCAGACCGTCGGTACGCCCCGTACCGATCAGCGGCTCCACCGCATGCTCGGGATGCGGCATCAGGCCCACGACATTGCCCGCCTCATTGGTGATGCCGGCGATGTCCCGCAGCGAACCGTTCGGGTTGCCGTCCAGATAACGGAACGCCACCCGGCCCTCCGCCTCCAGCATGTCCAGCGTCCGCTCGTCGGCCACATACCGGCCGTCGATGTTCTTCAGCGGAACGCTGATCTCCTGGCCCCGCGCGTAGTCGGTGGTCCAGGCGGTCCCGGCGTTCTCCACCCGCAGCTTCTGGTCGCGGCAGACGAAATGCAGGTGGTTGTTGCGCAGCATCGCGCCGGGCAGCAGGTGGGTCTCGGTGAGCACCTGGAAGCCGTTGCAGATGCCCAGGACCGGCATCCCGGCCCGAGCCTGGTCGATCACGGTCTCCATCACCGGCGAGAACCGCGAGATCGCCCCGGCCCGCAGGTAGTCCCCGTAGGAGAAACCACCGGGCAGGACCACGGCGTCGACCTGGTGGAGGTCCTTGTCGCGATGCCACAGCGGCACCGCCTCGGCCCCGGCCACCCGGACCGCGCGCTGGGTGTCGCGGTCGTCGAGCGTGCCGGGAAAGGTGATGACTCCGACACGAACGGTCATGACTCGGCCCGCTCGGCTTCGTCGACCCGGACGGTGAAGTCCTCGATAACGGTGTTGGCCAGGAAGGTCTCGGCCATCTCATGGATACGGGCGAGGGCGGCCTCGTCGACCGGACCCTCCACCTCAAGTTCGAAACGCTTGCCCTGACGGACGTCGGCGATCCCCTCGAAACCCAGGCGTGGCAGTGCGCGCTGCACCGCCTGCCCCTGCGGGTCGAGGATCTCCGGCTTGAGCATGACGTCGACTACGACGCGTGCCACTGGCACTCCCGGTGGTGTGGTGCGTAAGGCGGTGACCTCACAGTACCGTGTTCGAAAATCTACGCGCATAGATATGAGGCCGTCCGATCACGACCCGGTATCGGCAGGAGTGCGCTCCAGGGAAAATCCTCGAAAAGATCCGGAGTCCTGATTGCGGGAAGACACGCTGACGAAATTAACTGGGCTTCACAATGCAATGCCCATCGCTGTACAAATGAAAAAGCATTGATCCCAATCAGCCGGATCCGGAGCATCACCCCATGTCAACAAGGGGTCGCTCCCCGAAAGGACCGATATCCGTGGCGCAGCGCGTAGTAGTAACGCTCTCCGATGACATCGACGGAGGAGAAGCCGCAGAGACGGTCATCTTCGGTTTGGACGGGAAGTCGTACGAGATCGACCTCAATCCCGCCAATGCGAAGAAACTGCGCGGCGCCCTCGCCCCGTTCGTGGAGGCCGGCCGCAAGCGTGCCAAGTCCGGCAAGACCTTCCACCGGACCGCGGTGACCCCCGATCCCGCGGCGGTCCGCGCCTGGGCGCGCTCCCATCAGATGGACGTCCCGCCGCGCGGCCGGATCCCCAAGAAGGTCTACGAAGCCTTCAACGAGGCCAACCACTAACCGACTTACCGGCACCCGCGGGCCAGCACACCGCCGACTTGCACAGCACCCCCACTGATCAGCTAGAGTCTGGAGCACGCCGAGGGGCGAGGCCGAAAGGCCGGGCCCCGAGGAGTCACGCGGGTGTAGCTCAGTAGTAGAGCGCCCCCTTTCCAAGGGGGAGGCGCAGTGTGCAATCCCTGTCACCCGCTCTGACAGTTCAACCGATCCAAAGGATCAGGTAGAGTAGCTGTCGCGCCACTTGGTGAAAGCCGAGTGGATGCCTGCGGACGTAGCTCAGTTGGTAGAGCGCAACCTTGCCAAGGTTGAGGTCGCGAGTTCGAGCCTCGTCGTCCGCTCAGGAAAAGAAGGCCCCGGTCCTGGAGACCGGGGCCTTCTTGATTTTCCGTCGCGGTCCGGCGGATTCCCGGCGTGCGGCTCTCGCGGGTTCCCGGCATGCGGGCTTGCGGACTTCCCGGCTTCCGGGATTCTCCCGGCGCTTTCTTCGCGGGTCGGGCTTTGCGGGTCGGACCCGGCTTTGCTGGTCGGGCATTGCGGACACGGGCTCGCGGGTGGGCCCTCGACCGGCCTCCCGCCGTCGCGCCGCGTTCGGATTGCCCCGGTACGGGGTGAATGGCCGTACGCGAACGGGGTGCTGCGATCTGCGTCACAGCTGGGGGCGGGGCGTATGCGCTCGGTGCGCTCCGCCGGGCGCGGGGCGCCGGTGACTGCCATGTGTCATCGACTGCCGGGGGAGGTGCGGCCGTGCCGTTCCTGTCCGGGACGGGCCCACGGGCGGGCTGGACGCCGAAGCCCGCCATGGTGCCGGGGAGTTGGTCCGGGGACATTTCCGCATACGGCAAAGGGCCTGGGGATGGGGATCGGGCGCGCGGGGCGGGTGCGTGCGTACGCGAGGAACGGCGTTGCGGGGCGCGCGTATTTCCCGGGCGAGACGGGCTGGTAGTGCTGCTACTCGCCCTGGAGTGGGCCGGGTTGACGCTTCTCGGGCGCGGCGTGCCGGCGATGCGCCGGGGCGGAAGGGGGGTGCTCGCGTGCGGGTGGTGGGCGTAGCGGGGGCTGCTGCGGCGGGTGTGGCGGTGGACACATTGTGGCGGGGGTGCGGCGCCGGGGTGCGGGGCGGGGATCGTGGCGCGTCCGGGATGGTCGGGGGTGTGGGGCGGGGGACGGGGTGGGCATGCCGGGGGCCGTGGCGACGGTGGGGGTGGCGCGGCGCCGGCGGAGGTCGTGCGCGGGAGGGGCGCCGCGCAGACCGTTGCGCGGGGCCGGAGTTGGCGGGGGACGGGGTCGGTGGCGAGGGGGTGCCGCGGACGGTTCGGGAGACGCGGTGCGGGAGCCGGGCGCTTGTGCCGGGGGGCGGGCCGCGCGGTCGCCGGGGGCGGGGCGGAACGGGCCGTCGGGCGGCACCGCGGAGGCGGGCGCGGGGCGCCGTCGCACGGCGGGGAGCGTCACACGGCGGCGAGGTTGGCTATAGTGGGGCTCGCACCGCGCGGAAGCGTGGGGCATGCGGACGTAGCTCAGTTGGTAGAGCGCAACCTTGCCAAGGTTGAGGTCGCGAGTTCGAGCCTCGTCGTCCGCTCCGAGAGAAGACCCCGGTCGGTTGCCGACCGGGGTCTTTTCGTGCTGGTCGGGCCGCGCCCGCGGTCAGGACCAGGTGTGGCCGGTGAGGCGCTCGTACGCCTCGAGGTACTTGGCGCGGGTGCGGTCGACGATGTCCTGCGGGAGGGCCGGCGGGGGCTGCTCGCCGGTGCGGTCCCAGGCCGCGGCGGGGGAGGTGAGCCAGTCGCGGACGAACTGCTTGTCGAAGGACGGCTGGGCGCGGCCCGGCTGCCACTGGTCGGCGGGCCAGAAGCGCGAGGAGTCGGGGGTGAGGACCTCGTCGGCCAGGGTGAGGCGGCCCTCACGGAAGCCGAACTCGAACTTGGTGTCGGCGAGGATCAGGCCGCGCTCGCGGGCGATGTCCCGGGCCCTGCCGTAGATGGCGAGGGTCAGCTGGCGGAGCTGGGCGGCGGTCTCGGCACCGACCTGGCGGGCGGTCTCCTCGTAGGAGACGTTCTCGTCGTGGTCGCCGACGGCGGCCTTGGTGGCCGGGGTGAAGATCGGCGCGGGGAGTTCGGAGCCGTTGACCAGGCCCTCGGGGAGGGCCAGGCCGCAGACCGTGCGGGACTTCTCGTACTCGACGAGGCCGGAGCCGGCGAGGTAGCCGCGGGCGACGCACTCGACCGGGACCATCTCCAGGGACGAGCAGACCATGGTGCGGCCGGCCCAGTCGGCGGGGGCGCCGGGCGGGACGTCGGTGGAGATGACGTGGTGCGGGGCCAGGTCGGCGAGTTGGTCGAACCACCAGAGGGAGAGCCGGGTGAGGACCCGGCCCTTGTCGGGGATCTCGGTGGGCAGCACCCAGTCGAAGGCGGAGGTGCGGTCGCTGGCGACCATGACCAGGTCGCCGTCGGCGTTCTGGTAGAGGTCGCGCACCTTGCCGGTGTGCAGGTGGGTGAGCCCCGGGACCTGCACGGGCTCGGGCTTTTCTACGAAACCGGACACGCTGCCTCCGCGTAGGTTGATCCAGGAGTCGAGGTGATTCTCCCGTATGGGGCGGGCGGTCCGTGCTTCGGGGGCGGCGGTCGGCGGTCACGCGGAGGTACGGGCTCCGGCGCGGGCGACCGTGGCGAGGGTGAGCAGGGCGAGGGCGGCGGCGCCCAGGAGGATCGCGGGCGGGGTGAGCGCGCCGGTGAGCAGGGTGACCACGTAGGGGGCGCAGAAGCCCAGGTAGCAGGCGGTCCAGAAGCGTGCGGTGAGGCGGGCGAGGTGGTGCGGGGGCGCGAGGGCGGCGACCTCCGTCAGGCCGTAGGCGACGCACAGGCCGTAGCCGGCGCCGAGCAGCGCGGCGGCGAGCAGCGCCACGGCGGGCTCCGCGCGCGCCACCGCGAGGGCGCCGGTCAGCAGGCCGGCGGCGGTGACGAGCAGGCCGACGGCGCCGGTGGCGACCCGGTGCCGGGCGGTCAGCCGGCGGGCGAGCGGGGCGACGAGGAGGCCGGCGCCGGGGGTGACGGCGGTGATGATCCCGGCGTAGACGGTCTGCCAGCCGTGGAGGCCGGTGTCGACGAGGCCGGGGAGGACGGCGAAGGCGATCGCGGGGGCGGCGAACACCCAGGGCGCCACCGGGACGACCAGGCGGCGGAACGGCGTGCGGTACGCGGGGACGGCGGGATCCGGGGCCGCGGTGCCCGGCGTCCGGGCCGGGACGGTCTCGGGGGCGCGGGCGGCGCTCAGGGCGGCGACCGCGACCAGGACCAGGTGCGGGACGTAGGCCAGGGTCATCGGGTACGGGGCCCACTGGGCTATCAGGGAAGCGGCCAGGCCCCCGGTGGCGAAGCCCGCGGAGAGGAAGAGGCCGGAACGGCGGGCGGCGGCGCCGGGGGTGGGCGCGGTGCCGTACGGCGGTGTGGAGAGTTCCTTGATCCAGACGCTGCCGGCGGTGAGCAGGGTGCCGGCGCCGACGCCGGTGAGGAAGCGGCCGGGCCACAGCAGCACCGGGGCGGCCGGGCCGGCCATCAGCAGGCAGGTCGCCAGGGCGGAGATGCCCAGGGCGGTGTAGGTGACCCGGCGGCGGCCGTGGCGGTCGGCGAGCGGGCCGCCGGCGAGGAGGCCGGGGATCAGGCCGACGACGTAGACGGCGAACAGGGCGGTGGTGGTGGCGGCGGTCAGACCGAGGTGGGCGCGGTAGGCGCCGAGGAGGGAGGAGTACTGGTTGGCGCTCCACCCAGAGGCGGTCATCAGCCAGCCGGCGCGCAGCCAGTGGCGGGGGGCGGTGACGGTGGCGGTGGCCGCGGTGGCGGCGGTGCCGACCTGGGCCGTCGGGGTGTGTGACAGGGGCATGGGGGACGTTGTACGGCGGGGGCGGGCCGGCGCGCCGCCTCCGTTCAGGAATGGTGAACGGCCCGGGGTGGAGGCTTCGGCCCCGGCTTATCGTGGCGCCTATGGATCTGCGACGGCTGTCTTCCTTCCTGGCGGTGGTCGAGGAGGAGCACTTCGGGCGGGCCGCGACCCGGCTGTTCCTGTCGCCGGCCGCGGTCACCCAGCACGTGCAGCAGCTGGAGCGGGAGTTCGGCGCGCGGCTGCTGGACCGCGGCCGGGGGCCGGTGGTACCGACGGTCGCGGGCCGGCGGCTGGCGTCGCACGCCCGGACGCTGCTGGCCGCCGCGAACGCCGCGATGGAGGACGTGGCCGAGGCCGCCCGGGGGCGCTCGTCGCGCGGGCTGCGGGTCGGGGTGATGAGCCACGGTTCGGCGGAGCTGACCCCGGCCGCGGTGAGCGCCTTCCGCCGGGCGCGTCCCGAAGTGCCGGTGCATCTGGTGGAGTTGACCTTCACCGAGCACTGCAGCGCGCTGCGAGAGGACCGGGTGGACGTGGCGTTCGTACGGCCCGCGGTGGAGGCCGAGGGCATCGAGGTGGACGTCCTGACGACCGAGCAGCGGATCGTGGCGGTCTCGGCGCGGTCGCCGCTCGCGGACGCGGCGCACGAGGGGCTGCGGGTCGCGGACGTCATCGATCTGCCGTTTCTGCGGGTGCCGGCGCGCACCCCGCGGCCGTTCGTGGACTATCTGTACTTCCGGGACGGCGAGCGGCGGGCGCCGGACTGCGCGCTGACGCCGCACGATGTGCTGACGAGTGTGGCGGCCGGGCGCGGCGCGGGGTCCGGGCTGAAGTCCTTCGCCCGCTACTACCCCTGGCCGGGCACGGTGTTCGTACCGGTGCTGGACGCGCCGCGGGCGCACAGCGTGCTGGTGACGCGGGCCGGGGACCCGCATCAGGAGGTGCGGATCTTCCGGGCGCTGACGGTCGCGCTGGCGCGGGAGTTGGGGGAGTTCGCGGCGCGGTAGGTCCCGGTGGCGGTGCGGGCGCCGGGGGCGCTGCGGGCGGTTCCCGGGGCCTGTCCGATGGGCCGGGCCCTAGTCGCGCTTGCAGATGCGGTCGAGGAGGTTGGCCGTGGCGCGCTGGACGCGCTGGTCGACGTGGCCGGGGCGGTCGAGGGCGGGCGACCAGGCGAAGGTGCCGGAGGAGAAGACCAGCGCGCCGCTGGGGGCGCGGTAGAGGGAGGTCTCCTGATGGCGGCGGTTGCCCTCGCTGTCGCGGTACGGGGAGTGGGCCAGCAGGATGCGGCGGGTGTGCTCGGGGAGGCTGGTGCGCGGGAAGTAGCGGTCGGCCTCGCCGGCGACCAGACCGGGGATCTCGTCGCCTTCGTCGGCGCCGGTGGCCTCCCACAGCCAGTGGTCGGCGTTGCGGACGACCAGGGGGGCGGGCTCGGGGACCCGGCCCGCGTACTGGATGCCCAACAGGCGCTGTTCGGGGTTGCCCAGTTCGCGCCAGAGGGCGGGGCGGCCGGGGCCCTGGCGCTTGCGGCAGGTGAGCAGGGCGGCGGGGCCGGACGGCGACGGGGACAACTCGACCTGCCAGTACATGGTGTTGGCGGAGAGGAAGACCAGGGAGGTGCCGCCGTCGCGGGCGCCCTCGATCGTGCGGCGCATGGGCACCGACCAGTACTCGTCGTGGCCGGGGAAGACCAGGCCGCGGTAGCGCGTGGGGTCGACGCGGCCGGCGTGCAGATCGCGGGCGTCGGCATAGGCGAGGTCGTAGCCGTAGCGCTCGGCCCAGCGGATGAAGTCGTAGGCGTGGCCTACGTGGAGGGGCAGGCCGGCGCCGGCGTAGGGGCGGTCGAAGGAGACGGTGGTGGCGGCGTCCCGTTCGCCGAGAAGGGCGCCCTTCTCGTCCCAGGCGTGGTAGAGGCTGGCGCCCGTACGGCCGTCCTCGGGGTAGAGGTTGTACGCCTGCCAGGTGATGTCGGGGAGCAGCAGCAGGAGGTCGGCGGGCTGGTCGTCGCGGACGGTGAAGGGGATGTGGGAGCGGTAGCGGCCGTCGGCGGTGGTCAACACGGCGACGTAGGCGCCCAGTTGCCAGTACGTGGGGACCTGGAGGCGCCAGGACAGCCACCAGTGGTGGCAGGAGACCGTGCGGTCGACCAGCATGGGGGACGGCTGGACGATGCCGGCGAGCCGGGGGCTGGTGGTGATCTTGGCGGCGCCGGCGCCGGCGTAGTGGCCGATGCGGTAGACGTCGATGCTGAAGGGCTGCGGCGGGTCGACCGAGACCCGGAAGTCGATGGCCTCGCCGGGGGCCACCGTGCCGGTGCCGGCGAAGCCCTTGATCTGGCAGTGCACGTCGTCGGCGGGGCGCGGGCCGTTGTGCTTGCGGGGCGCGGGCACCAGCAGGTCACCGCGGGCGACCGCGGGATCGACGTACCAGGGAATGATGTGGCCGGAGTCGAAGTACGTCTCGCTGCCGCGCAACCAGGGCAGCGGGCCCTGTCCGAACGGGTCCGTGACCGCGTGGGCGAGGGCGCCCGACTCCCAGCGCCTGATCTGTTCCGTCGCCACCTTCCACTCCCCTCCCGCGTCCCCCTTGGCCGCGGCCGACCGGGCGGGTGGCCGCCGCCCGCCGCCGCTCCGGGCCGCCGCCGTACGCACGGGGACGGATCCCGGCATCGGGGCGAACGGGCCTTACCCGTCCCCCAGCACATCACATTACGCACTCACTTCGTCACCCTTCGTCGTGAATTTAGGTCCGCTTGCCCCGAAGCATGAACTGGAAGGGAACACTCAGCCGGTTCGGCGGTCCGCTGCGATCACACGAGCGGTCACACCAGCCGGACCGGCTTCTCGGGGCGGATGCCTATGGTCGTCAGCCAGCCGCGGAGCGGTTCCGCGTCGCCGTCGTCGACGAGGCAGAGGACCGGGCGGCCGAGGTCGGCGCGGCGGGTGCCGTCGACGATGAGGGCGGGGCCGTCGAGCCAGTCCAGGCCGGGGGCGGCGCCGGCGGTGTCGACGGCGGCGCAGCAGACCATGGCCGTGACGTGGTCGGCGAGCAGTTCGCGGCCGGTGCGCGGTGGTTGCAGGGGGAACAGCGGGAGGCCGCCCTCGGCCAGGCCGTCTCCCCAGGCCACCCCTGCGGCGTCCCGCGTGCCACTACCGCGGGCCGCCTGGCGGGCGGCTTCCTCGCGCTCCTCGCGGGCGACCTCCGCGCCCAGCCGGGCGGCGACGAGATCGCCGGTGCGGGAGTCGCGGGCCAGGCGGTCGATCACCCGGGCCAGGGTCGGGCCGGCGGAGGCGGCGGCCACGGGGGCGGTGGCCGAGCCGGGGGGCTCTCCGCCGGGCCGGCCCGCGGGGCGGTGGCCGGCGGGCGCACGGGTGCGGGCGCGGGCGTAGGCCAGCGGCGGGGCGGTGGCGGTGGTGCGGTGGGTGGTGGTGGGCGCCGTGGGCGGGGCCGGGGAGGACGGTTCGGCGGGGGCGGCGGGGCGGTCCGGCGTACGGGACGCGGGGCCGTCCTCGGGGCCGGTGTCCGGCGGCGGGGTCACCGGGAGTTCGTCGAGGACGCGGTGCAGGCGGGCCGCCTCCAGGCGCCACTTCCGGTCCACGACCTCTTCCGGATACTGCTGCCAGCCGACCGGTGACCAGTCGGGCCCCGGCTCGGCCGGGCCGCCGTGGAAGAGCCGGGCGGCCAGCAGGGAGGCGGCGCGGTCGATGGCGCCGGGCTCCTCCAGGAGGTCGCAGGCGGGCCGTTCGCCGAGGCGGGAGGCGAAGCCCTCGGCGAGGCGGTCGCGGCGGGAGAGCTCAGTGAGCGCGGAGACCACGCCGGCGTCCAGCCGGGAGGGCCAGCGGCCCATCCGCCAGGCGGGCAGCGCGACCCTGGTCAGCAGCCGGTCCCAGCCCGCGTACGCCAGCCCGACCTGCTCCTGGGCGACGATCCGCAGGCCGTAGTCGACGGTCTGGGCGCGCTCGGAGGCGGCGGCCGCCACCCCGCGCTCCATGATCGTGGCGTGTTCGCGGCAGGCGCGCAGCAGCAACCGGGCCACTCGGCCGACGAAGCGGAGCGGGAGGCCGCGCAGCGGGCCCCGGGCGCGGGCCGCGACCGCGACCGCGGCGTCCAGGCCGCGGATGAAGCGGCGGGCGGCGGCTATGTCGGGGTGCGCCGACGGGCCGGTGCCGGCGACCACCGGGGCCAGCAGGGCGCGCAGTTCGGCGACCCGCATCCACCACAGGAACGGTGAGCCGATCACCAGGACCGGGGCGTCAGGCGCCCGGCGGCCGGCGCCCCGCGCGGGCCGCGGCGGGCCGTGGGCGCGGTGCGTACGGTCCTCCAGCCAGCTGTCGCAGTCCGGGGTGAGGGCTATCGCGGACGGGGCGGGGACGTCGAGGCGGTCGGCGAGGTCGCGGACGAGGCGGTAGAGATCGGGGGCGGACTCCTCGGAGAGCGGCACGGAGGGGCTGAGGGCCGGCCGCGCGCGGACGACGACCGCGGCCACCAGGGCGGCCAGCAGGAGCGTGAGCACCGCGGCCCCGCTGACCGTCCAGCGGGCGATGCCCCAGCCGCCGTCGGCGCCGAGGCCGGCGCCGAGATGGCCGGTGGCGCCGCCCGCGAAGAGCACGACCGCGACCGCGGCGGGCAGTATCGCCGCGGCCAGCGCCGCGCCGCGGACGCGGAGTACGGCCAGGGCGCGGGCACGCGCCGCCAGGACGCCTGTTTCCGGACTTGCCACGAGCCTGTACACCCCCTGCTGTCCTGATGGAGCCGGACCGGAGAGATAAGGAGAGAGAACACGGGACGGGGAACGGGACGGACGGACGGACAAAAGATGATGCGGTGCGTGGGCGAGCGAGGTCACTCCCCCACCACTGTGGCACTGGCCACTGACATCGCAATGCCGGTGACCCACTTGCCGGACGCCACCGTGGCAACCGTGCCGGATGAGGGCACTGCGACCGCAGGACGCTTGCGCGGCACCCTAGTTGGGGGTTGTTCTTTCGTCAGCCGGTTACCGGCGCGGTCACTCGATGGAATGGCTTTGGGTAAAGCCGGGGACCGGTGACCGGTCGATCTGGGCCGCTTCCCGGGTGTCCGGAAGGCCCGGAAAGAGTCGAGGCATATGCCATGGGGAATGACATATGCCTCGGACCACGTGTGCGGCGCGTGCGGGCGCGCCGGAGACGCGCTACGCCTCCGCCGCCGCCTTGGCGGCGATGTCGGTGCGGTGCTGGGAGCCGTCCAGGGAGATCCGGCCGACGGCCCGGTAGGCGCGCTCCCGGGCGGTGGCCAGGTCGGCGCCGGTGGCCGTGACGGACAGCACCCGGCCGCCCGCGCTGAGCACCGCGCCGGACACGTCCCGCTCGGTGCCGGCGTGCAGCACGTACGCATCGGGGGCGTCCTGCTCGGCCACCTCGGCCAGGCCCTCGATCGGGTCGCCGGTGCGCGGGGTGCCCGGGTAGTTGTGGGAGGCGATGACGACGGTGACCGCGGCGCCGTCGGTCCAGCGCAGCGGCGGGAAGGTGGCCAGGGTGCCGGTCGCGGCGGCGTGCAGCAGGCCGGCGAGCGGGGTCTGGAGGCGGGCCAGTACGACCTGGGTCTCCGGGTCGCCGAACCGCGCGTTGAACTCGATCACGCGGACCCCGCGGGAGGTGATCGCCAGGCCCGCGTAGAGCAGCCCGGAGAAGGGGGTGCCGCGGCGCCGCAGTTCGTCGACGGTGGGCTGGAGCACGGTCTTGAGGACCTCGTCGACCAGCTTCGGGTCGGCCCAGGGCAGCGGGCTGTAGGCGCCCATCCCGCCGGTGTTGGGGCCCGCGTCGCCGTCGTGGGCGCGCTTGAAGTCCTGGGCGGGCTGGAGCGGGACGACGGTGTCGCCGTCGGTGACGGCGAAGAGGGAGACCTCGGGGCCGTCCAGGAACTCCTCGATCACGACGCGGTCGCAGGCCAGCGCGTGGGCGCGGGCGGCTGCCACGTCCTCGGTGACGACGACGCCCTTGCCGGCCGCCAGGCCGTCGTCCTTGACCACGTACGGGGCGCCGAAGGCGTCCAGCGCCTCGTCGATCTCCTCGGGGGTGGTGCAGACGTAGCTGCGGGCGGTGGGCACGGCTGCGGCGGCCATCACGTCCTTGGCGAACGCCTTGGAGCCCTCCAGCTGTGCGGCCTGGGCCGACGGGCCGAAGACCGGGATGCCGCGGTCGCGCACGGCGTCGGCGACGCCCGCCACCAGGGGGGCCTCGGGGCCGACGACGACGAGGTCGGCCTCCAGGCCCACGGCGAGTTCGGCGACGGCCGCGCCGTCGAGGGCGTTGACACCGTGCAGTTCGGCCACCTCGGCGATGCCGGCGTTGCCGGGAGCGCAGTGCAGCGCGGTGACGTCGGGGTCGAGGGACAGAGAGCGGCACAGGGCGTGTTCGCGGGCGCCGCCGCCGATGACGAGGACCTTCACGCAGTGCAGCCTAGACGAGCGGCGCGACGGGCCCGACGCCAGCCCGCACGGCTGCGGACATGGACACGGGCGCGGATACGGGCCGCCGGGCGGGCCGGAAACCGTCCGCCCCCGCGGCGCCGACTCTTTCGGGTGAGATCCGCGGCGGCCCTATACCCGATCCCGCACCACTTCCGGGCGGAAACGGCGCGACCGCGGGACGGTGGCCAGCCGTTCGGCGGTAGGAAGGGGGACGTGCGCAGCCGCTGTCTCGTTACGCCACGGGCGCACCGCACATATCCGTACAGAGGGAGCGCACGGGTGAGTCAGCCGGAGATGCAGCCCGAGGTGCCCCCTCGGGGGGAGGGCGGGCGGGGACGTGGCCACGGGCGGCATCCGGACCGCTTCCGGGAGCGGGGACAGCTGGAGCGCCGTGCCACCGACCGGATGCGGGGCCGGGGCGATCTCATCGGGCGGGCCTTTCCGGGCGGCGACTGGGGCGAGCCGGCCGACCGGCTGGACGCGCTCTATCTGTGGACCGAGGAGAACGCGCTGCGCACCGCCGACTGGTATCTGCACGACCGGCTGGCCAAGCGCCGGGGCGCGCGGGTGCTGCGGCTGGGCGCCGCGGCCGGGGTGACCGCGGGCGGGGCGCTGCCGCTGCTGGACCTCGCCGGGGTGTGGGAGCACGCGGCGCCGTGGGGCGCGCTGGCGCTGCTGCTGGCGGCGGTGTGCGTGGGCGGCGACCGGTATTTCGGGGTGACCACCGGCTGGATGCGCGATCTGGCCACCGCGCAGGCGATCCACCGGCGGCTGGAGGCGTTGCAGTTCGACTGGGCGTCCGAGGGGGTGCGCGAGGTGCTCGGGCCGACGGAGGGCACCGCGAGCGAGGCGGCGGAGCGCTGCCTGGGGGTGCTGCGGCGGTTCAACGAGGACGTCGGGGAGCTGGTCCGGGCCGAGACGGCGGACTGGATGGTGGAGTTCCGGTCCGGGCCGGTGCCGCAGGCCACGCAGGCGGTGCTGCCGTGGGCGGCGCCGCGGCAGGAGGGCCCGGGCCAGGCGGGGCGGTTCGTGCTGCCGCCCGGTGCGCGGCCGAACATGCCGCGGCAGCGGCCACCGGAGGCGCCCCGCTGAGGGTGCGCCCGCGCCGGGTGCGCGGTGGGAGGACGGGATCCGGGCGGGCCGACGGGGGTGTGGGGCGCCCCCACCGGCCCGCCCGGTGCGGTGTCCGTACCGCTTCAGCTGAAGACGATCATGGAGCCTTGGCCCAGGCTCCGGGTGGCGGCGGCGTGCAGCCCGAGCCAGACGTGCCGCTCCCGTGCGAACGGGCCGTCGTCCAGAGGGGCCGCGCCCGCCCGCTCCTCCAGCGAGGTGGGGCCGGCCGGCGGCGCGGGCGCGGCCGGCGGGTTGGTCGGGTCGATGCCGAGGGCCGGTGCGACCAGTTCGAGGTCGCGCAGCAGGCCGTGCGAGGAGCCCAGCGGACCGCCGCCGGCGAGCAGTTCGTCGTTGGCGAGCGGGTGCGGGAAGTCGACCGGGACGTACGCGCCCGCGTGGTCGTAGTGCCAGACCAGGTGGGACTGCTGAGCGGTGGTCTCGAACATCTCCAGCAACTGCTCGTAGTCGCCGCCCAGTTCGTCGACCGGGGTCACCTCCAGGCCACACAGCCGCAGGAGGTAGGCGCGGCGCAGGAAGTGCAGCGCGTCGTAGTCGAAGCCGGCGACCGGTGCCACGTCGCCGGAGAGGCCCGGCATGTAGCTGAAGACCGGGACCGTGGGCAGGCCCGCCTCGGCCAGGGCGTTGTCGTAGGCGGCGATCTCTTCGGAGAACGGGTTGTCGGGGCTGTGGCACAGCACATCGACGAGGGGTACCAGCCACAGGTCACATGCCACGGGTGAGGGCTCGCTTCCGGTCGGGGACGGGGACACCGGCGCACGTACAGGTACGGGTACGGCCCATTACGGCCGATGGTCGGGACAGCGTAGTGCTACCCGGGCTTTCCGACGAGAGCGAGGGAGTGCTCGTTGTACTCGGCGATCAGCCGCTGGGCGTCCGGCAGGTCGTGCCGCAGGAGGGCGTCGGCGAGTTCGCTGTGGCCGTGCCAGAGGCGGCCGCGCAGCTGCGGCTCGCGGCGCAGCACGGGCACCGCGAACATCCAGGTCTGGACCCGGAGCCGGTCGAGGAAGTCGCTGATGTAGGGGTTCTTGACGATGCCGCTCAGCTCGCGCCAGAACCGCAGGTCGTAGCCGATGAGGACGTCGAGGTCGCCGGCCCGCGCGGCGCGCTCGGCCTCCTCGGCGCGGCGCCGGATGGAGATCAGCACCTCGGCGGGGGTGGCCAGCAGGGCCCGTTCGGCGCCGCTGCGGAAGATGCCCTCGATGATCAGGGTGCGGGCCTCGACCATGGCGCGGAAGTCGTCGGCGGTGAAGGCGTGCACCTTGAAGCCGCGGTGCTGCTCGACGTCCAGCAGGCCCTGGGCGCACAGGTCGAGCAGCGCCTCGCGCACCGGCGTCGCGGAGACGCCGTACTGGTCGGCGATCTCCTTGACGGTGAAGGGGTGGCCGCACGGCAGCCGGCCGGCCAGCACCTCGTCGCGCAGCGCGTCGGCGATCTGCTGGCGCAGGGTGCTGCGCCGTATGACTGAGCTCTCTCCGCCGGCGGCCATCCGGTGCGTCCCCTTCGACGTCCATGACCGCAGGTGAGCGCGGCCCTCGCCCACGATAGGCGAGGGCCGCGGCACGGTGCCTCCCGATGGGTGCACGCGCGCGGCCGGCTCAGGCGGTGTGCGCGTCCGCGGCGGTCAGCGCCTCGTCGAGGGCGGCCAGGCCCTCCTTGGCCTCGGCCTCGGTGACGGTGCAGGCCGGGACGACATGCGTCCGGTTCATGTTCACGAAGGGCCACAGGCCGCCGCGCTTGCAGGCCGCGGCGAATTCGGCCATCGGGGCGTTGGCGGCGCCGGACGCGTTGTAGGGCACCAGCGGTTCGCGGGTCTCCTTGTTCTTCACCAGGTCCAGGGCCCAGAAGACGCCCATGCCGCGGACCTCGCCGACCGAGGGGTGCCGCTCGGCGATGGCGCGCAGCGCCGGGCCGATCACCGTCTCGCCGATCTCCGCGGCGTTCTCCACGATCCGCTCCTCGGCCATCGCGTTGAGGGTGGCGACGGCGGAGGCGCAGGCCAGCGGGTGGCCGGAGTAGGTCAGGCCGCCGGGGTAGGGCCGCTGGTCGAAGGTGGCGGCGATCTCGGCGCTGATGGCGACGCCGCCCAGCGGTACGTAGCCGGAGTTGACGCCCTTGGCGAAGGTGAGCAGGTCGGGGGTGACGCCGAAGTGGTCGGCGGCGAACCAGCGGCCGGTGCGGCCGAAGCCGGCCATCACCTCGTCGAGGATGAAGACGATGCCGTGGCGGTCGCAGATCTCGCGGACGCCGGCGAGGTAGCCGGGCGGCGGGACCATGATCCCGGCGGTGCCCGGGACGGTCTCCAGGATGATCGCGGCGATCGACTGCGGGCCCTCGAAGGCGATGGTCTCTTCCAGGTGGGCCAGGGCGCGCTCGCACTCCTGGGCTTCGCTTTCCGCGTGGAACGGCGAACGGTAGAGGAACGGGCCCCAGAAGTGGACGACGCCGGCCGAGGCGGTGTCGGAGGGCCAGCGGCGCGGGTCGCCGGTCAGGTTGATCGCGGCGGCGGTGGCGCCGTGGTACGAGCGGTAGGTGGACAGCACCTTGGCGCGGCCGGTGTGCAGCCGGGCCATCCGGACCGCGTTCTCCACGGCCTCGGCGCCGCCGTTGGTGAAGAAGATCTTGTCGAGGTCGCCGGGGGTGCGCTCGGCGATCAGCCGGGCGGCCTCGGAGCGGACGTCCACGGCGAAGCCCGGGGCGAGGGTGCAGAGCTTGCCGGCCTGCTCCTGGATGGCCGCGACGACCTTGGGGTGCTGGTGGCCGATGTTGGTGTTGACCAGCTGGGAGGAGAAGTCGAGGTAGCGGTTGCCGTCGTAGTCCCAGAAGTACGAGCCCTCGGCACCGGCGACCGGCAGCGGGTCGATCAGGCCCTGTGCGGACCAGGAGTGGAAGACGTGCGCGCGGTCGGCGGCCTTGACCGCGGCGCCGGCGGCGGGGTCGGGGTGCTTCGTGGTCACGGTCGGTACCTCGGATCGGTCGCGGGAGTCCGCCGCTGGACAGGAACGGCGAACGGCTCCCAGCCTAAGGATCACGGTCCGCCGACCGGTACCGACACTGTGTATGGCGCTCACCACGCGCACGGACAGAATGTCTACGGTCTGGAGGAAACTCCAGGGATGCCCGGGGGTGGGGTACCTCCCCCGGGCTCCGTCAGGAACCGCGGCGCTCGGCGTGCGGCGCGCGGGGCACGGCGGTCAGGCCGCCGCGGTGGGAAAGGCGGTGCGGACCGCCCCTTGCCAGTGGTTGGCGTACAGATGGGGCCGCAGCGCCGACAACCCGGCGCAGTACTTGGTGAACTCGGCGGCCTGGAGCCCGTATCCGGTCAGCAGCCGGTCGGCCTCGGTGAGCCGCCCGCAGGTCTTCGTGTCGACGAGGACCAGCCCGCCGTCGGCCCGTACGGTGCGGCCGGTCTCCAGGTCGCGGCAGAGGAGGGCCGCGTCGCAGGTGACGCGCTGGCCGTCCGCCACGAAGGTGGTGCGCTGGTAGTCGGTCTCTAAGGAGCGGCCCAGTTGGGTGGGGGCCTGGATGCCGTATGTGCGGTCGAGCACGGAGGCGAGGAAGCCGCGCGGGGCGTCGCCCAGGGCCGCGGCGCCGGGCATCAGCGGCTGGCGGTGTTTGACCGTTTCGCCGTGCCGCCCCTTGAGCTTGATCTCGAACTGCCGCTCTCCGGTGTCGGCGTAGAGCCGCTCGCGGATCTTGAAGCGGAGCCGGTTGCGCTGCCGGTGGTCGTGGAAGGAGCGCAGGTCGGGGGTGTCGTAGTAGAGGGAGTGGTAGCGGAACCAGCGGCGGCCGTTGATGCACAGCACCGCGAACGGGCCGCCGGGGCGTCGCCGGTCGGTGAGTTCGGCCGCGAAGGCGGCGAAGACCTCGACCGGGACGAGGTAGGTGCTGCTGTAGCGGGCGAGGAGTTCGGCGCGGGCCTGGACCTCGGCCAGCGGAACCGGTCGGGCGGCCATCGCGGCGCGCGCGAGGGCTCGTACGGCGGGTATCACACGGTCTCCTTGTGATGGGGGACGGGGGATCGTGCACGCCTGGGCATCGTGAGGTGTCTGTCGTCGCTCTGTGCGTCGCTCTGTGCGGTTGTTCTCCGCTCTCGACGATCGGTAACCCCGTAAAGTTCCGGGACGCGGAATCAGACATCCATTCCGTCAATTCCCGGACAGGGAAGCCCTCTTGACGACACAGCAGCCCATCAGGCCACCGCCCTGTATGCCGCGCCGCGGGGAACCCGGCCCTCGGGGACGGCGGCGCCCCGGCCCGCCCCTACGGGCGCACGCCTTGGCCGAATCCCGCCCCACCGGCCTGACATACGGCCTCGATATCCTCACCGCGGACGAGTTGGCGCTCCCACTGGGCGGGGTCGGGGGAGACCGGGCAAAGGGGCGGCGGATCATGGAACAGCAGAGGCGTTCAGGACGGGCGGGCCGATCCGGAGGGCTGACTCCGCTGGGCGCGCAGGATCCCCAGTGGATCGGGGACTACCGCCTGATCGGACGGCTCGGCGAGGGCGGCATGGGCCGGGTGTTCCTGGCCCGTTCGGACCGCGGCCGGACCGTCGCCGTCAAACTGGTGCGTACGGAACTGGCCCACCAGGAGGAGTTCCGGGCCCGCTTCCGGCGCGAGGTACGGGCCGCCCAGCAGGTCGGCGGGGAGTGGACCGCTCCCGTACTGGACGCGGACACCGAGGCCGAGACCCCCTGGCTCGCCACCGGGTACATCGCCGGCCCCTCCCTCCAGCAGGTCGTCGGCGGGGGCGCACCGCTGCCGGAGCGCACGGTGCGGATCCTGGCCGCCGGGCTGGCCCGCGCGCTGCGGTCGGTGCACGCCGCCGGGATCATCCACCGCGACCTCAAGCCGTCCAACATCCTGATCACCATCGACGGCCCGCGGGTCATTGACTTCGGCATCGCGCGGGCGCTGGAGGGGGTGGCCGCGAGCGGGGTGACGCATACGGGGGCGGCGGTGGGCTCGCCCGGCTTCATGGCCCCCGAGCAGGTCCGCGGCACACCGCTCACCCCGGCCTGCGACGTCTTCTGCCTCGGCTCGGTGCTGGTGTACGCGGCCACCGGCCGCCAGCCGTTCGGCTCCGACACGACCCTGCCGCACGCCATGATGTACCGCATCGCCGAAGAGGAACCGGACCTGACCGGCCTCCCCGAGGGGCTGTACGACCTGGTCACCGCCTGCCTCGCGAAGGACCCCGCCCGGCGCCCCGCGCCCGGGGACCTGGCGGCGTGGGCCGAGGAGGGCCTGCCCGCCACCGGGGCGGCCGACGACGAACCGTGGCTCCCGGGCGCGCTGATCGCCCGCCTGGGGCGGCACGCGGTGGAGCTGCTGGACGCGGAGAACCCGCACGACGACCCGGACCGGACGCCCGCCCCGCCGACCGCCGTCCGGCCGCACGGGTCACCCGCCGCGGACCCGGCCGCCGGGCCGCCCGCCACCGTGGCGCCGCCGGCCGCCCCGGCCCCGGCGCACCGCCGCCGCACCCGCCGCACGCGCCGCACCCGCCGGACGCTGCTGGCCGCGGCCGCACTGGTGCTGGCCGGAGCGGGTGCCGCCACCGCGTACGCGCTGCTGGGCGGGTCGGACGGCAGCGCCGTCGCCACCGAGAAGGCCCCGGCCCGGACCACGGCGCCGGACGGCGGCATTCCGGCCGGCTACCTGGGCATCTGGTCGACGACGGTGGGCGACTCCGCCCTGGATGTCCGCCGCTTCACCCTCATCCAGGGCAGACCCGGCGAGACCGTGCTCCGGATGCAGGCCACCGGGCCCACGTACGACTGCCGGTTCGCGGCCACCCTCAAGAGCGCCGGTCCGCCGGTGCGACTCGGCCCGTCCACCGTGGTCTCCGGCCCGCCCGACACCTGCCGCCCCGGCTCCCCCAGCACCCTGGAGCTGATCGGCGGCCAGCTGCGGCGCACCTTCGACAAGGCGGGCGGCCTGGCGCCGCTGCTGTACACGAAAACGGGGTGACGGCACAGGCGCGCAGCCTGTGCCGTCACCCCGGGCGGGGGGGGGGGGGGGGGGGGGG
>NZ_JBNHIN010000002.1:436807-442878 GCF_050054615.1 Streptomyces sp. YGL11-2 | reverse complement strand
CCCCCCCCCCCCCCCCCCCCCCCCCCCCCCCCCCCCCCCCCCCCCCCCCCCCCCCCCCCCCCGGGGCCGTGCCGGATTTCCTTATGACAGGAAGGAGTTGATCTCGATGGTCTCGTCCCGGCCCGGGCCCACACCGATCGCGGAGATCGGGGCGCCGGACATCTCCTCCAGCGCCTTGACGTACGCCTGGGCGTTCTTCGGCAGGTCGGAGAAGGTCTTCGCCTGGGTGATGTCCTCGGACCAGCCCGGCAGCATTTCGTAGACCGGCTTCGCGTGGTGGAAGTCGGTCTGGCTGTAGGGCAGTTCCTCGACACGCCTGCCGTCGATCTCGTAGGCCACGCAGACCGGGATCTGCTCCCAGCCGGTGAGGACGTCGAGCTTGGTGAGGAAGAAGTCCGTCAGACCGTTGACCCGGGTCGCGTAGCGGGCGATGACCGCGTCGAACCAGCCGCAGCGGCGGTCGCGGCCGGTGGTGACACCGCGCTCGCCGCCGATCCGGCGCAGCGCCTCGCCGTCCGCGTCGAACAGCTCGGTCGGGAACGGGCCGGCGCCGACGCGGGTGGTGTACGCCTTGAGGATGCCGATGACCCGGCTGATCTTGGTCGGGCCGACGCCCGCGCCGGTGCAGGCACCGCCCGCGGTCGGGTTCGAGGACGTCACGAAGGGGTACGTGCCGTGGTCGATGTCGAGCAGGGTGCCCTGCCCGCCCTCGAAGAGCACGACCTTGTCGTTGTCCAGGGCGTCGTTGAGGATCAGGGTGGTGTCGGCGACATAGCCCTTGATCTGGTCCGCGTAGCCCAGCAGCTCCTCGACGACCTGGCCGGCCTCGATGGCGCGGCGGTTGTAGAGCTTGGTGAGCAGCTGGTTCTTGACGTCGAGCGCCGCCTCGACCTTCTGGACCAGGATCGACTCGTCGTAGAGGTCCTGGACCCGGATGCCGGTGCGGTTGATCTTGTCGGCGTAGGTCGGGCCGATGCCGCGCCCGGTGGTGCCGATCTTCCGCTTTCCGAGGAAGCGTTCCGTCACCTTGTCGACGGTGATGTTATACGGCGTGATCAGATGCGCGTTACCGCTGATCAGCAGCTTGGACGTGTCGACGCCGCGCTCGTTGAGTCCGCTCAGCTCGGAGAGCAGAACCGCCGGGTCGACGACGACACCGTTGCCGATGACCGGGGTGCACCCCGGCGAGAGGATTCCGGAAGGGAGGAGGTGCAGTGCGTACTTCTGGTCGCCGACGACGACCGTATGGCCGGCGTTGTTGCCGCCCTGGTAGCGCACCACGTAGTCCACGGACCCACCGAGCAGATCGGTGGCCTTTCCCTTGCCTTCATCACCCCACTGAGCACCGAGCAGCACAAGTGCGGGCACAGGCGTACACCCCTTCCGGGCGGGGCATGTCCAACGTGCGTGGATGGCGTGGCGTCGCGTGTTCGCGCAGACGTCATCGCCAGAGCCGTCGGACCGGTGCCCCGGAATAGACGAAGCCCCTGGCGCAATAGCGCAAGGGGCTCTTGCACCGAGATGCTACCTGAGGAAGGACCGAGGTGTCGGCGCAGCCTTCTGGGCACTCTCCCGCGGACTCCGTTCGGGGGTGCCCCCTGCTTGTGGTCATCGACCCGGTCGCCCGCAGTACGGACGGCGAGTCCGTACGCATCGCGAAGGATGTCCTGTGCGCGGGCGCGGGAGCGAAAATCTGCCTCCCCGAGGGGCCCGAGGAATTCGCCAGGGCGCTGGCCCGGCGCGGCCACCGGCGCCCGGTGGTGATCGGCGACGACCGCGCGCTCCTGCGGGTCGTGGGCCTGCTCCACAGGGAGCGGGAACTGGGTGGGGTGCCGCTGTCGATGGTGCCGGTGGGCGCGCCGGCCGCGGTCGCGCTGAGCCGGACGCTGGGCGTCCCCACGGACGCCGTCGCCGCCGCGCGCGCCGTACTGGACGGCGGGGAGCGGCCGATGGACCTGCTCACGGACGACAGCGACGGCATCGTGCTGGGCGGGCTGCGGATCCCCTGCGGGGACGGGGCGCTGCCGCAATACGGTTCACTCGGCGATCCGGGGCGCTGCGGCGGCTACGACCCACCGGGCCCCGCCGCGGCGACGGGGTACACGGGCGAGGCCGGGGCCCCGGAGGACGCGGCGGACCCCGGGGCCGGGCACCGGGCCTGGTGGCGGCCGGCCGCGCGGACCGCCCGCTCGGCGCTGTCGCTGCTGGCCCCGGCGGCCGGGCTGGGCGGCCGGCGCGGGCGGGTGCCGGCGCAGCAGCTGCGGCTGCGGATCGAGGCGGACGGGGCGCTGCTGGCGGACCTGGACCGGCCGGTGCGCGGGGTGTCGGTGATGCCGGGCGGGGCGCGTGCCGAGGGCGGCGCCGGTCTGCACGACGCCGACGGCGCGAGCGGCACGGCCGGTGCACACGGGTCGGCGGCGGCACCGGACGTCCCGGCGCCGTCCGGCGGGCTGGCCGAGGTGGTGGTCCACTGGGCCGGCGAAGGGCACCCCGTACGGGCCCGGGCGCGGGCGGTGACGGTGTCCGGGGCGGACTTCCACTACCGGGCGGACGCGCTGGTCGGCGGGCCGGTCAGGACGCGTACGTGGACGCTGCAGCCGGGGGCCTGGCGGCTCCAGCTGCCGCGGCGGGACTAGGACCTTTCCGGCCCCTGGCTCGTCGGAAAGGCTCTGACCGCCGGCACCGGGGAGCGGCCGGCGCCGGGGCTCAGCGCCGGGGGGCCTCGGCCGGGGCGGTGCCGCCCTGGTCGGTGCGCAGCCGGCCGAGGTGGTTGCGCCAGCGGTCCATCATGCCGGTGAGCTCCTGCTGCATGAACTCGATGAAGGCGAGGGTCTCGGCGATCCGGCGGCCCGCGTCGGAGTCCTCGCCCAGGCTCTCGACGCCGTCGCGGAGGGTGTGCTCCCAGCGGATGAGGATGCTGTCCCGGCGGGTGAGCGCCTCGTACCACTGGTCGCTGTGGACGCGGTACCGGTCGCGGCGGGAGCCCGGCTCGCGTTCGCGGCCGACCATGCCCACCTGGGAGAGGTAGCGGATCGCGCCGGAGACCGCGGCGGGGCTGACCTGGAGCCGCTCGCCGAGTTCGGCCGAGGTCAGCACGCCGGTGTCGGAGGCGAGCAGGCAGGCGAAGACCCGGGCCGGCATGCGCTGCATCCCGGCGTCGACCATCTGCGCCGCGAACCGCTCGACGAAGGTCGGCACGGCGTCGTCACGGCCGTCGCGGCCATCACGGCCGTCGCGCCCGGCTGCGTCCTGCGCCTCCCGGGCCTCCCGGGCCTCCGATGCGTCCGATGCCTCCAATGCGTCCAGCGCGGTCCGTCCGCTCCGCCGGTCGCTGCTGCCCTGCTGTCGCTGCTCGCCCATACCCGCATCATCTCCCCTGATCAGAGCCGCTCCGCCAACTTTATACGGTTTCTTAACTTCACAAGTTTGTGAATCTCGCGTACCTTCGGAATCATGACGAAGGCGATCAGCGTGTCCGGCCTCCACAAGTCCTTCGGCCGGACACAGGCGTTGGACGGCCTCGACCTCGATGTCGAGGCCGGTGAGGTGCACGGCTTCCTCGGGCCCAACGGCGCGGGCAAGTCCACGACGATCCGGGTGCTGCTGGGTCTGCTGCGCGCCGACCGCGGTGCCGCCCGGCTGCTGGGCAGGGACCCCTGGCAGGACGCGGTCGCGATCCACCGCCGCGTGGCGTATGTGCCCGGCGACGTCACCCTGTGGCGGAACCTCTCCGGCGGCGAGGTCATCGACCTCTACGGCCGGCTGCGCGGCCGGCTCGACACCGCGCGCCGGGCCGAACTCCTGGAGCGCTTCGAGCTGGACCCCGCCAAGAAGGGGCGCACGTACTCCAAGGGCAACCGCCAGAAGGTCGCGCTGGTCGCCGCCTTCGCCTCGGACGTCGACCTGCTGATACTCGACGAGCCGACCTCCGGGCTCGACCCGCTGATGGAGGAGGTCTTCCAGTCCTGCGTGGCGGAGGAGCGCGACCGCGGCCGTACGGTCCTGCTCTCCAGCCATGTGCTGTCCGAGGTCGAGGCGCTCTGCGACCGCGTCAGCATCATCCGCAAGGGCCGCACCGTGGAGTCCGGCTCCCTCGGCGAGCTGCGACATCTCGCCCGCACGTCGGTCGTCGCCGAGCTCGCCGGAGCGCCCGAGGGTCTCTCCGGGCTGCCCGGCGTCCACGACCTGGACGTGCGGCCGGGGGCGGGCGGCGCGGGCTGCCGGGTCCGGCTCCAGGCGGACACCGACAAGCTCGACGCCGTGCTCCGACTGCTCGGCGCGGCGGGCCTGCGCAGCCTCAGCAGCACGCCGCCCACCCTGGAGGAGCTGTTCCTCCGCCACTATCAGGACGACGTCCGCCGGCCGGGCGGCGCCCGCACCGAAGGGGCGGTCGCGCGATGACCGCGGTAGCGGCGGCCCCCGCCCGCGCCGGGGGAGCCCGCCATCTCGCGGGCACCGGCGCCCTGTTGCGCCTCGCCCTGCGCCGCGACCGGCTGCTGATCCCGGCCTGGGTGCTGGTCCTCGGACTGTCCGTCGCCGGCATGGGCTCGTCCCTCCAGGCGCTGTACGGCACCGCCGCCAAGCGCGCCGACCTGGCCGCGTCGATGAACGCCAACGCCTCACTGCGCGCGCTGTACGGACCGGTCTTCAGCGACTCCGTCGGCGGCCTGGTCGCGTGGCGGATGGCCGGACTCGGCGCGGTGCTGGCCGCCGTGATGAGTCTGCTGATCGTCGTCCGGCACACCCGCGAGGAAGAGGAGACGGGCCGTCAGGAGCTGCTCTCCGCCGCCATGGTGGGACGCCGGGCGCCGCTGACCGCGGCCCTGCTGGCGGCGCTCGTCGCCAACGCCGGGCTCGCCGTGCTGATCGCCGCCGGACTCGCCAAGTCCGGGCAGCCGGCGGGCGGTTCGCTCGCCCTCGGCATCGCGGTCGGCGGCGCGGGCATGTTCTTCGCCGCCCTGGCCGCGATCGCCGCACAGCTCACCGAGAGCGCCCGGATGGCCAAGGGCCTGACCGGCGCGGCCCTCGGGCTGGCCTTCGCGCTGCGCGCCGCCGGTGACGCCGCGAGCGCCCCGGGCGGGGCCGCCGCCGGGGAAGGCGGCGCCCCCGTGCTCACCTGGCTCTCGCCGGTCGGCTGGGCGCAGAACCTCCGGGCGTACGCCGGTGAGCGCTGGTGGGTGGTGCTGCTCTTCGCCACCGCGACGGCCGTGGCGACGGCGGCGGCGTACGCCCTCACCGCCCGCCGCGACATCGGGATGAGCTTTCTGCCGGCCCGCCCCGGACCGGCCCGGGCGCCCCGCTCGCTGGGCGGCCCGTCGGGCCTGGCCTGGCGACTCCAGCGCACCACGCTGCTGGGCTGGACGGCCGGCTTCGCGCTCGCCGGTGCGGCGTTCGGCGGGATCGCCAAGGGGGCCGCGAGCATGGTCGGCGGCAATCAGCAGACCCGCGAGATCTTCGAGCGGATGGGCGGCCAACAGGGGCTGACCGACGCCTTCCTGGCCACGATGACCGGCATGCTCGGCATGATCGCGGCGCTCTACGCCGTGGGCGCGGTGCTCCGGATGCGCGCCGAGGAGACCGGTGACCGCGCCGAACCGGTCCTGGCGGGCGCGGTGGGCCGGGTGCGCTGGGCGTGCGGTCATCTGGCCGTCGCCGTGGCGGGCAGCGCCGTGGTGCTGGCCGCCGGCGGGCTGGCCCTGGGCATCAGCTACGGCGCCTCCGTAGGCGACCTCGCCGGCCGTACGGGTCCGGTGCTGGCTGCCGCGCTCTCCCAGCTCCCGGCGGTGTGGACCCTCACGGGGCTGGCAGTGCTGGTCTTCGGCCTGCTGCCGAGGGCGACCGGCGCCGTCTGGGCCCTGGTCGGCGGCTGCCTCGCCCTGGGCTGGGTCGGTCCCGCCCTCGATCTCCCCCAGTGGGCGATGGACCTCTCGCCGTACGGCCACCTGCCCAGGCTCCCCGGCGGGACGGTGACGGCCGCACCCTTCCTGTGGCTGCCGGCCCTGTCGGCGGTCTTCATATCCGCCGGCCTGACCGGCCTCCGCCGCCGCGACATCGGCTGACCCCCCGTCGTG
>NZ_JBNHIN010000002.1:411201-436650 GCF_050054615.1 Streptomyces sp. YGL11-2 | reverse complement strand
CCCCCCCCCCCCCCCCACTCCCGCCGGCCCACCGCACCGTCCACAGCCTGTGGACAGTGCCGTCCGAAGCGTCGGCCGACGTGCCGCCCCGGTGTGCGGACCAGGTCGGCGCACCGGGCGCACCCGCACCGGAAAGGAGATCACTATGGCGCGGACCACCCGCCGTACCACCCGCCGCACCGGCCGTCCGCGGCCCTCAGCCGCCCGGCGTCACCAGCCGCGCCTCGTACGCGAACACCGCCGCCTGGGTGCGGTCGCGCAGCCCGAGCTTCACGAGAATCCGGCTGACATGCGTCTTCACGGTCGATTCGGCGACGACGAGATGCGCCGCGATCTCGCCGTTCGACAGACCCTGGGCCACCAGCACCAGCACCTCCGTCTCCCGCTCCGTGAGGTCGCCGATGCGCTCCTGGGCCGGCGCACGGGGCGCGCCGAGCCGGGAGAACTCGCTGATCAGCCGCTTGGTGACGGTCGGGGCGAGCAGCGCCTCCCCCGAGGCGACGATCCGCACGCCCTCGGCGAGCTGGCCGGCCGAGGCGTCCTTGAGGAGGAAGCCGCTGGCTCCGGCGCGCAGCGCCTGGTAGACGTACTCGTCCAGGTCGAAGGTGGTCAGCACGAGGACCTTGGCGTCCGCGTCGGCGGCGACGATCTCGCGGGTCGCCTCCAGACCGTTCATCTCCGGCATGCGGATGTCCATCAGGACGACGTCGGGCCGCAGGACCGCCACCTTGTGCACCGCCTGCCGGCCGTCGACGGCCTCGCCGACGACCTCGATGTCCGGCATGGCGTTCAGCAGCACGGAGAAACCCTCGCGGACCATCACCTGGTCGTCGACGATCAGTACCCGGATCATGCGGCACCCCTGCCCGACGCGGTCTCCCCCGCCGTGTGCGCGACGGGAATGAAGGCCGCGACCTCGAACCCGCCGTCCTCGGTGTGGTCGGCCGTTATCTCGCCACCCAGCATCTGCACCCGCTCCCGCATACCGAGCACCCCGTGCCCGGCGCCCGGGGACGGCTTGGCGAGCCGGCTCGGCGCGCCGTTGACGATCCGCAGTCCGAGCCCGCCCAGGACGTAGGAGATCTCCACCCGGGCCTCCGCACCCGGCGCATGCCGCAGCGTGTTGCTCAGCGCCTCCTGCACGATCCGGTAGGCGGACAGCTCGACGCCCTGCGGCAGCGGCCGGGGCGCCCCGGTGGTCACCGCCTCGACGGTCAGACCGGCGCTGCGGACGCTGCCCAGCAGCGAATCGAGGCTGTCGAGCGTCGGCTGCGGGGCCTCCGGATCGCTCTCGACGAAGGCGTCCGGATCCTCGGAGCGGACCACGCCCAGGATGCGGCGCAGTTCGGTGAGCGCGGCGACCGCGTTCTCGCGGATGGTGGCAAAGGAGGTGGCGAGTTCGGGCGGGGTGTCCGCCACCCGGTAGGGCGCCGCCTCGGCCTGGATGGCGATCACCGACATGTGGTGCGCGACGACGTCGTGCAGCTCGCGGGCGATCAGGGCGCGCTCCTCCAGCAGGGTGCGCCGGGAGCGCTCCTCGGCGGTGACGTTCTGCGTCTCGACGACCTGCCGGCGCTCCTCGCGCCAGGCGCGGATCGCCGCGGCGGAGACGAGGACGACGCCGGAGAAGAAGGCCACCTGGGTCATGTCGCCCGCGGCACCGCCGCCGACCAGCGTCGACAGCACCCCGCCCAGCCCGAAGGTGACCAGCCACATCTCCACGGCCAGCCGCGGCCGGGTGCGCAGCACCACCAGCGTCATCACGACGAGGTGGATGGCGACGGCCGCACCGCCCCACGGGCTGCCGTACGGGCCGAAGACCCGCATCCAGACCAGCCCCAGGACGACCGCCAGCAGCGACAGCCAGAAGGCGCCCACCGGCCGGAAGAGGGTGAGCGCCGGCGGCGCGGCGAGCAGCAGCGCGGACACGATGCCGAGCGCGCCGCGGATCGGGCCCATCTCGTAGCCCGCGGTGAAGCTCGCGAGGAAGACGCACACCGCGAAGAAGCCGACGGCGGAGTGCGGCAGCCAGCGCGCCGCGCGCTTGACCCGCCGCGGCAGCCACCCCACCCAGCGGTCCAGCTTGGCGTCGTCCAGCGGCGGCATCGGTCGGAGGGCGAAGGCGTCGACGAACAGGTCCTGGCGCAGCGTGTGCAGCGCGCCATGGGCTATGCGTGCCTCCGAGCGCAGGGTGCTCTGCGTCTGGGTCGTCTCATTCACGCAGACAACGGTAAGCAGCGACGGCCGCCCGGGCGTCCCCAGGGAAGCGGATTTACGGGCCTCCATCTCAAGTACTACACGGACGGGCAGGACTGCCCCGCAGGTCACAGGGGGCGGCGGGCGGTCGCCGCCGACGCCATGGTCATATCAGTCACATCTGGATATCCAGGGATATCCAGCACAAGACAGACGGCTGTGACACCGGGCCGCCGCCGACACGGCGGCCTGCCGGCCGGCAGGCCGCCGTCCGCCCCGACCGACGCCCGCCCTCGACCGAGGTCCTGCCTCGGCTGCCGTCCCGCCGGGCGGACGGCAGCCTGGCCGGTGGCCGGCACCCCGTGTCCGCCGGCCGGCACCCGCTCCGCCCGCCCGCCGGCCCGCGCTCCGCCGGTCAGCCCGCTGGTCAGCCCGCCTGCCGGCCCTCGTCGGCCAGCAGCGCGAGGAGGGTGCGGAAGGCGGCGGTGCCGGGCGTGACGGGGGCGTAGTGGCCGACGCCCGGGAGTTCGCGGAGTTCCGTGGCGGCGGGGTGGGCGGCGGCGTAGCGGCGTGAGAGGTCCGGCGGGACGTCCGGGTCGGCGGTGCCGTGCAGCAGCGTGACCGGGACGCCGGCGGGCGGGTGGGCCATCGGGTCCGCGGCGGCCAGGCGTTCCGCGAACCCCGGCCCGGCGCCGAGCAGCTCGGCGACCGCGCCGTCGCTCAGGCCCAGCTCGTGGGCGCGGGCCAGATCGGCGACCGGCGCGACCGCGACGACCCGGGCCACCGGCGGGCCGGGGCGGGATGCGGTGAGCAGGGCGAGGTGCCCGCCCGCCGAGTGCCCCATGAGGACGACGCCGCGGCGGGCCGGGCCGGCCCCCGCCGCACCACCGGGCCTTCCGCCGGCCCCCGCCGCGGCCCCAGGTCCGGGCACCGCACCGACCGCCGCGTCGACCGCCGCGCCGATGGCCGCCGCCACATCCGCGAACGTCCGCGGCGCGCCGCCGCCCGCGCCCACCCTGCGGTATTCGGCCAAGGCGACCGGCAGGCCGTGGCGGGCCAACGCGGCGGCACACGGCGACAGGTGGCGCCGGTCGTACGCCGCGCGCCAGAACCCGCCGTGCAGCAGCACCACCAACGGGCCCCCGGGACCGGCCCCGGCCCCAGCCCTGGACCCCGGCTCCGGCTCCGGCTCCGGCCACCGCCCGTACAGGTCCACCACCTGGTCCGGATGCGGCCCGTACGCCACCGTCCGGACCGGCGCCACCGGGGCGAGCCCCAGCAGCGCCGCCTCCTCGCCGGCCGCGCTCACCCGCCGTCGCCGCCTCCGCCGGACGCCGGGCCCTCCGCGGCCGGCGGCCCCGCCGCCGTCGCGGCCCCAGATCCCCCGGCCGTCTCGCGGTCCGCCTGCTCCCGCAGCACCTCGCCGAGCACCCAGGCCGCCCGCTCCGCGTCCGCGAAGGTCGTGTAGAGCGGGGTGAAGCCGAAGCGCAGCACGTCCGGGCGGCGGAAGTCGCCGACCACACCGCGCCGGATGAGCTCGTCCATCACCTCACCGGCGCCCACCGCCTCCAGCGACACCTGGCTGCCGCGCCGCCGGTGCTCGTACGGCGTGACCGAGCGGACCCGGCCCGGCGGCGCGTACTCGTTGACGCACTCCAGGAAGAAGTCGGTCAGCGCCAGGCTCTTGGTGCGCACCTCCTCGATGGAGACGTCCTCCCACACCTCCAGCGCCGCCTCCAGCGCCAGCAGCGACAGGATGTCGGGGGTGCCCACCCGGCCGCGCAGGATGCCGTCGGCCGGGGTGTAGCCGGGCTCCATCCCGAACGGGTCGCTATGCGAGTTCCAACCGGGCAGCGGCGACTCGAACCGCTCCTGGAGGCTCTCCCGGATGTAGAGGTACGCGGGCGAACCCGGGCCGCCGTTGAGGTACTTGTACGTGCAGCCGACGGCGAGATCCACCCCGCGCGCATCCAGCCCGACCGGCAGCGCACCGGCGCTGTGGCACAGGTCCCAGACGGCGAGCGCGCCCGCGGAGTGCAGCGCGGCGGTGATGCCGGGCAGGTCGTTGAGTTCCCCGGTGCGGTAGTCGACGTGGTTGACGAGCGCGAGCGCGGTCCGCTCGGTGACCTCGTCGGCGATCCGCGCGGGCTCGACCGGGCGCACCGCGAGACCGGCCATCCGGGCCGCCGAGCGCGCGATGTAGCCGTCGGTCGGGAAGGTCGTGGCGTCGACCAGGATTTCCGTACAGCCCTTTCCGGCCATCCGGATGCCGCCGACCACCGCCTTGAAGATGTTGACGCTGGTCGAGTCGCCGACCACCACCCGGCCCGGCGCCGCCCCGATGAGCGGTGCGATCCGGTCGCCGACCCGCTCGGGTGCGGTCCACCAGCCCGACTCGGTCCAGGACCGGATACGCAGCTCACCCCACTCACGGGTGATGACCTCCGCGATCCGGCCGGGCACCGAGCGGGGCAGCGCGCCCAGCGAGTTGCCGTCCAGATAGACGGTGTCCTCGTCGAGGACGAAGCGGTCGCGGGTGGCGGTGAGCGGCCCGGCCGCGTCCAGCTCCGCGGCGCGCGCCGCCTCCTTGCGCGGGCCGAAACCACCGGAAGGGCCCGCGGACCGCCGCGGCGTCACGGCGCGCTCCGGGCTCCCGGCACCCTCGGGGCGCTGTGCCCCGCTGCTCTCAGGACTCCCGCTGCTCTCAGGACTCCCGCTCTTCTCGGGACTCCTGCTGTTCTCGGGACTCCTGCTGTTCTCAGGACTCTCAGACATGGCTTCGCGCCGTCCACAGCTCGGGGAAGACGTTCTTGCGGGCCCGCTTCTCCAGCCAGGCGACTCCCGCGGACCCACCGGTACCCATTTTCGCTCCCATCGCCCGCCGGGTCGCCACCAAATGGTCGTTGCGCCAGCGCCAGACCAGCTCGGCGACATCGGTCAAGAGCTCGCCGAGCCGGACCAGTTCGGACTCCTGCGGGCCGGCGAAGATCTCGGCCCACACCGCCTCGACGGCCGGGTCCGGCTCGTACCGCAGCGCCGGGTCCCGCCGGAGCACGGCCGCCGGGACGGCGTGGCCGCGGCGCGCCAGCAGCCGCAGCACCTCGTCGTACAGGCTCGGTTCCTGGAGCGCCTTCTCCAGTTCGGCGTGCTCCTGCGCGGCGCCGCGGTGCGGCACCAGCATCGACGCGGACTTCTCGCCGAGCAGGAACTCCAGCCGCCGGTACATCGCGGACTGGAACCCGCTGCCCTCGCCGAGCGCGGCGCGGTAGGAGTTGAACTGCGCCGGGGTCAGCCGGGCGAGCGGCTTCCAGGCGGCGTTCAGCGCCTCCAGCTCGTACGTGGAACGGCGCAGCGCGTCCATCGCCACCGGCAGATCGTCGCGCCGCAGCGCGTCGGCGGCGGTCTGCCACTCATGGACGATGACGGTGAACCACAGCTCCATGACCTGGGTGGTGACCAGGAAGACCATCTCGCCGGGGTCGTCGGAGTGCGGCTGCTGGAGATGCGTGAGGACACGCGCCTGGACGTAGTCCTCGTACGGGGTGGTGGTGCTGCTGCCGATGCTCAGATCGGGGCCGAACGGCGGGTCCGCCTCGGGGGCCTCGGCGGCCTCAGGGACCTCGGTGGCCGGCGCCGGCGGGCGGTGCGCGGGATCGGTGGGAGACGGATGCGACATGAGGGACTCCTCAGGTGCGAACTCCGGGTAGCGGTCCGCTCCTTCCTTGTCGGCACGGGAGCCCCGGTCCCCTCAGGCTCGGGATGACCCGGCCCACTGAAATCATCGGTGCTGGACCACCACCGCGCAAGGGCCGGCCATGACACCGCGCAGGGGCCGGCCGCGGACACGCGGCCGGCCCCTGGGACACCGGGCTCCCGGGCCCCCGTCCCACCCCGTACGGCGGGCGCAGGCGCTCCTGTCAGGGCGACGTGTTCCCGTGAGGACGACGTGTTCCGTCAGGACAGCGTGTCGGCCGCGGTCGGCGAGGAGTCCCGCAGGAAGGCCGAGCAACGCTCGTACTCGTCCTGCTCACCGATCGCCTGAGCGGCGCGGGCGAGGGCGTGCAGCGCCCGCAGGAAGCCGCGGTTGGGCTCGTGCTCGAAGGGCACCGGGCCGTGGCCCTTCCAGCCGGCCCGGCGCAACGAGTCCAGCCCGCGGTGGTAGCCGGTACGGGCGTACGCGTACGACTCGACGGTCCGGCCGGCCTGGAAGGCATCGTCCGCGAGCTGGGCCCAGGCCAGCGAAGAGGTCGGGTACTTCGCGGCGACATCGGACGGGGCCGTACCCGACGCGAGCAGCTCGCGGGGCTCGGGGTCGTCGGGCAGATGGGTCGGGGGCGGTCCCCCGAGCAGGTTCTCGTGAATGGGCATGGTCTCAGTATTGCCTGGGCGCCGCGCTGGGCTGCATCCCACGTTTTTGGCTTTCCCGCCGTTCCGCTGCGCTTGGCCGGGTTCCCACGTTGTCGGGTGCCCCGCCGTGGTGGTTTTTATCCGCTGCGCGGGGCTTTCGGGGTGCGGTGACGGGCCCCCGGGGCGGGGTGTCCGGACTGCTTCGCTTTAGGTCCGGACACCCCGCCCCTCCGGCCCGTCCCCTGCCGTGGGTGGTGGGAAGAAACGGTGGTGGGGGTTGGTGTGGTGCGGCCGACTACGGTTCGGGGGCGCCGGGGGGTTGCCCCTGTCCGGGGTTGGCCTCGCCCGGGTCCAGGGGCGGGGAGCTCACGCCGCAGTGGTACGTGCACTCTGCGTGGCACGGTTCCGGGGCCTGCAGGACGTCGCTGCGGACGGTCAGCCAGGCGGTCAGCGCGCCCAGCAGCAGCACGAGCGCGCACAGCAGCATGGCCCGCCGGAAGGCCGCCGAGAACTCGGCCGACGAGCGGTACGCCCCCGGGCCCATCCCGGCCAGCAGCGGCAGCGCGGCCACCGCCATCAGGCTCGCGGCCCGGGCCGCCGCGTTGTTGATGCCGCTGGCCAGGCCCGCCCGGTCCACGTCCACCGAGGCCAGCACGGTGGCGGTGAGCGGGGCGACCAGGGTCACCATGCCGGCGCCCAGCACCACCAGCGCGGGCAGCACATCGGTGACGTAGGACGCGCCCGGGCCCACCCTGGTCATCAGCAGCACCCCGGCCGCGCAGAGCACCGGGCCGGCGGTGAGCGGGATCCGCGGGCCGATGCGCTGGCCCAGCTCGCCCGAGCGGGCGGACAGCAGGAGCATCAGCACGGTCGTGGGCAGCAGCGCCGTACCGGCCTGGAGCGCGGAGTAGCCCGCGACGACCTGGAGCTGCAGCACGGTCAGGAAGAAGAACCCGCCGAACGCGCCATAGACGCACACCGTCACCGCGTTGACCGCGGTGAACTGCCGGCCGGCGAAGATCTCCGGCGGCAGCATCGGATCGGCCCGTCGGCGCTCCACTCGGACGAACGCCACCCCGAGCAGCACCCCGGCCACCGCGGGCCCGATCACTCCCGGCGCGACGCCCCGTCCCGGCGCCGCGATCAGCGCGTAGGTCACCCCGGCCAGCGCCAGCGCGCCGAGCACCGCGCCCGGTACGTCGAAGCCGCGCACCCCGCGCGCGCCCCGCTCCCGGGTCTCCGGTACGTGCCGCAGCGCGACCGGCACGCAGACCGCCGCCAGCGGCACGTTCAGGAAGAACACCCATCGCCAGCCGGCCCCGTCCACCAGCCATCCGCCGATGAACGGACCGACCGCAGCGGCCACCCCGCCCAGCCCCGACCAGGCGCCGACCGCCCGCGCCCGGTCGTCCGGATGGAAGACGGCCTGGATCAGCGCGAGCGAGCCGGGGGTGAGCAGCGCCCCGCCGGCGCCCTGGAGCGCCCGTGCCGCGACCAGCACCCCGGCGTTCGGCGCCAGCCCGCACACCAGCGAGGCCACCGCGAACCACACGACTCCGATGACGAAGACCTTGCGCCGCCCGAGCCGGTCGCCCAGCGCCCCGCCCAGCAGGATCAGCGAGGAGAGCGTGAGCATGTAGGCGGTGACGGTCCACTGGAGGACCGCGAGATCCGCGTTGAGGTCCGCGCCGATCCTCGGCAGCGCGACATTGACGACCGTGGTGTCGAGCATCGCCATGCCCGACCCCAGCACGGCCGTCGCCAGCACCCAGCGGCCCTGCGGCGAGGCCAGCCGGATCCCACCGGGCTCATCCATGGCGCGGCTCACTCATACCGTGAGCATGCCCCGATCCGCGGGCGACCGCACGGGCCCGGGACGCGGCAGGGCCCCGTACCCGGAACGGATACGGGGCCCTGGTGAACCGCTGTGCCTACTTCAGCTTGGTGCCCGTGGAGCGCAGGTTGGCGCACGCCTCGGTGACGCGCTTGGCCATCCCGCCCTCGGCCAGCTTGCCCCAGCTGCGCGGGTCGTAGGTCTTCTTGTTGCCGACCTCGCCGTCGACCTTCAGCACGCCGTCGTAGTTGCGGAACATGTGGTCCGCGACCGGGCGGGTGAAGGCGTACTGGGTGTCGGTGTCCAGGTTCATCTTGACCACGCCGTTCTCCAGCGCGGTGGCGATCTCCTGCTCGGTGGAGCCGGAGCCGCCGTGGAAGACGAAGTCGAACGGCGCGGTCTTGCCGTACTTGGCGCCGACGCCCTGCTGGAGGTCCTTCAGCAGCTCGGGACGGAGCACGACGTTGCCCGGCTTGTAGACGCCGTGGACGTTGCCGAAGGAGGCGGCGAGCAGGTAGCGGCCCTTCTCGCCCAGGCCCAGCGCCTCGGCGGTACGCAGCGCGTCCTCGACCGTGGTGTAGAGCTCGTCGTTGATCTCGTGGGTGACGCCGTCCTCCTCGCCACCGGTCGGGGTGATCTCGACCTCAAGGATGATCTTGGCGGCGGCGGCCTTGGCCAGCAGCTCCTGGCCGATGGCCAGGTTGTCGGCGAGGGTCTCGGCCGAGCCGTCCCACATGTGCGACTGGAACAGCGGGTTCTCGCCCTTGGCGACGCGCTCCGCGGAGACGTCCAGCAGCGGGCGGACGTAGCCGTCCAGCTTGTCCTTGGGGCAGTGGTCGGTGTGCAGTGCGACGGTGATGTCGTACTTCTTGGCCACGACGTGCGCGAACTCGGCGAGCGCGACGGCGCCGGTCACCATGTCCTTGCTGTACTGACCGCCCAGGAACTCGGCACCACCGGTGGAGATCTGGATGATGCCGTCGCTCTCGGCCTCGGCGAAACCGCGCAGCGCTGCATGCAGGGTCTGCGACGAGGTCACGTTGATGGCCGGGTAGGCGAACTTGCCCGCCTTCGCCCGGTCCAGCATCTCGTTGTAGATCTCAGGAGTTGCGATGGGCATCTGTCCGCTCCTTGTATGTGCGGGGTGTGCGTTCTTGGCCCTGACCAGGGGGCGACGACTTCGCCGTGGCACATCTTCCCAGACTCGCTGCACAGCTCCACATCGCCCGTCCGGCGGGCCCGCGCGTACGGCAGGCCGTTTCACGTGAAACGGCCTGCCGGGTTTCACGTGAAACGGCGTGCCGGTTCGCCCCCAGCACGCCGCACCTGCCTCAAAACCCCAGGTCAGAGCCCGCTCCGCGGACCGGTACTCAGCTGAGGCCGAGGTCCCCGAGCTGGTATCCGGTGATGTACGGAAGCCCGGCGTCGGCAAGAGCCGAAGCGGCACCCCGGTCAACGATCGTCGCAACCGCAACGACCTCGGCCCCGGCCTCCCGCGCCGCCTCGACGGCGGTCAGCGGCGAGCCACCGGTGGTGGAGGTGTCCTCGACGACCAGCACCCGGCGGCCGGTGATGTCCGGACCCTCGATACGGCGCTGCATACCGTGGGTCTTCTGCGCCTTGCGCACCACGAACGCGTCCAGCCGCCGGCCGCGCGCGGCGGCGGCGTGCAGCATCGACGTGGCCACCGGGTCGGCGCCGAGCGTCAACCCGCCGACCGCGTCGTACTCCAGATCGGCGGTGATGTCGAGCATCAGCTGACCGACCAGCGGCGCCGCCTGGCCGTCGAGGGTGATCCGGCGCAGGTCGATGTAGTAGTCGGCCTCCTTGCCGGAGGAAAGCGTCACCTTGCCGTGCACCACGGCCTTGTCCTTGATCTGCTGCAGCAGCTCGCCGCGCACGTCGTCAGTCATGCGCATGAGCTTAAGACAGAGCGCGTGGACGGCCGGGCCCGCCGGCTACAGCGCCCGCCAGGCCCACGTCGTGGAGATCTCCAGCGGATCGATCGGGGTGACCAGGCGCGGGGTGGTGTTCAGGCCGTTCGGCGGGCCGGACTGCGGCTCGACGCAGACCGCCGCCTCCTGCTCGTCGTAGACCACGACCCATTCGGCGCGGCTGGACACCGTCAGCTCCAGACGGCCCGGCCAGGTGAGCGTCACCTCGACACCGCGCGGCATTCCGAAGCAGTCGTCCCAGGGACCGGGCCGCTGCGGGATCCGGCGGCCGGTCGGCAGATGGTCCGGCCCGCGCTCCTCCTGCCACTCGGCGGCGAAGTCGACGCTCACGTCCCCGCCCGTACCGAGGTTGCGCAGGAACCACGGGTGCCAGCCGGCCTGCGCCGGGAAGGAGTCGCCGGTCGCCTCGACGCCCATGGTGAGCGTCAGCGAACCGCCGTCCTCGGCCAGCTCGACGACCTGGGTGACGGTCCCCGGATACGGCCACGGGGCCGCCGGATCGGTCAGCTCGTAGGTGAAGGCAGCCGCGGTGCCGCCGGTCCGCACGGTGCGCCAGCGGACGTCGCGACCGGTGCCGTGGATGGCGTGCGGCGGCGAGTTGACCGGCATCTGGTGCCGCTCGGCGCCGTTGCGGAACTGGCCGTTCTCGATCCGGCCACACCACGGCACCATCGGGAAGCAGCCGTACTTGTCGCCCTGCCGCAGCAGCTCCGTGCCGTCGACGCGCAGACCGCCGATCCGGCAGCCGTTCTCCGGGTGGACGGTCAGTTCGGTGTCTCGGGCGGCCAGCCGTACGCCGTCCGCCCCGCGCGAACCGGCCGCGCTCTGCGTGGTGTTCTCGGTGCTCACGGAAGCGACCCTAGCGGTGCACCGGCGGCCCCGCCGGTCCACGGCCACCGGCAGGGGGACGGCCGGACGGAGACCGCCCGCGTCAGCGGCGCCGCCGCAGCACCCGGCCGACGACCACCGCCGACGCCAGCACCACCGCGGCGGCGGGCGCCGCCCAGCGCAGCGTCGCCGAGCCCGCACTCGTCTCGGGCGCGGGCACCGGCGCGTACCGGCCGCGCGGCGGGGCGTGGTCCACCTCCTCCGCGCTGCGCCCGATCATCGTCCGGCGGGCGTGCGCGGCCTCCGCGGGCACGGTGCCGTGCCCGGCACCGATACCGTGCGGCGCGGCCAGGTCGTCCCCCGGCTCGTCGCCGAGGTCGTCCTCGTCGTCGGCGTCGTCTCCGTCGATGACGTCATCAGCACCATCGACGTCCTCGACGGAGAAGTCGTCCACCGCGTCGGCCGCGGCCGCCTCCTCGGCGTCCGCGACGACGCTGACGTCGTCCTCCGCGTCGCTGGGCGGGGCGAGCGCCGGCGGCGGCACCTCGGTGTCGAAGACGCTCTGCGGCACCGGCCCGGCGCCGGCCTCCGGCTCCGCCACCGGCCGCTCCTCCAGATCGGCCGTGAGGTTCTCCGCGAAGCGGTCCAGCAGCCGGCGTCCGGCGGTCCGCGCGGCCTGGCCGTCGGCATCGGCCAGCCGGCCGTCGCTGCGGACCGTGCCCCGGCACGTCAGCAGCGTCCCCGGGCCGGGCTCGCTGGCGGCGGACAGTCCCACGGTCAGCGTCAGCGACACCGCGCCGTCGCCGCGTGTCTCGGCGCCGGTCGCCTCGACGGTCAGCGGACCGGTGCCACCGTCCGCCGCGCCGCCGCTGACGGTCAGCGCCCCGCGGTAGGTGATGGTGGAGCTCCCGACGCGCAGTCGCAGCCGGCCCTCGGGACGGTGCGGGGCCGCATCGGCGTCGAGTTGGACTCCCGGGACGCAGCGCGCCACCCGCTCCGGCTCGGTGAGTGCCTGCCGCACGGTCCCGACGGGAAACGGAACGTACACCTCATGCTCCATGTCATGGGAGCCTAATTCCTTCGTCAGCGCCACGGGGAGCCCTTGGTGGATGTCCGTGGTGTTCGGGTCGAGCCGGCGGCTCACTCCAGATACCGGGGACGCATCAGCGTCGACGGCGCCAGGCCGGGGATCCGGTCCCGTACCGCGCCCTGCCGCCCGGCCCGCACCTCGCCGAGGACGACGGACGCCGCCGGCGGGGCGTCGGGCGCCGAGGCCAGCCGCGGCGGCTGCCGAGCGGCCAGGAGGAAGCCCCAGTACCGGACCCCGCCCGGCGGGGCGGCGGGCGGTACCCGCCAGAGGTGCGGCACCGTCGTGGGCGCCCGGTCGCTCGTCCCGGGCCGTCCGAACACGGTGTACGGCGCGACCGAGCGGTCGGGGCCGCCCGAGAAGTCCGAGAGCCGGCCGGGGATGCGGTACGGGAGGGTCGCCAGGCCCACCGACCGCAGGGTCGCGTCCACCGTCCAGTACGTCTGCGGCCGGGCACACGGCGGTCCGGCGTGCACCACCATCCGGCCGTCGTCGGCGAGCAGCCGCAGGGCGAGGCCGTAGAACTCCTGGGAGTAGAGCTTGGTGCTCGCGGTGATCCCCGGGTCCGGCAGATCGGAGACGATGACGTCGTACCGCTCCGGGCGCGGCCGGTGGCCCGAAGCGCCCTGCCGCCGGAGCCAGTTGAACGCGTCGGCGGTCACCACCCGCACCCGCGGATCGCGCAGCGCCCGCCCGTTGAGCGCCGACAGCCCGGGGTCCGTGCGCGCCAGCCGCACCACCCCCGGGTCGATCTCGACGACGGTGACCGAGCGGACCGTGCGGTAGCGCAGCAGCTCGCGCACCGCGAGGCCGTCGCCGCCGCCCAGGACCAGCACCCGGCGGTGCGGGCCACCCGCCATCGCCGGGTGCACCAGCCCCTCGTGGTAGAGGAACTCGTTGACCGCGCTGACCTTCAACCGCCCATCGAGATACAGCTCCAGCGGCCTGCCGGAACCTTTCCTCCCCCGCCCCGCACCACTCGCGCCGCCGCGCGATCCGCCCGTACCGCCGGTCAGCACCACCTCCTGGATGCCGGTCTGCACCGCGACCCGGGCCGCGTCCCCGTACACCGCCTGCCGGGCGGCCTGTTCGAACGGCTCGGCCAGCACCACACCGGTGGCGAGCAGCGCGAGCACCAGCGCGTTGGCGGCGAGCAGCAGCCAGCGCGTACGGGCGGTCAGCTCGCGCCCGAAGAGCCACAGCACCAGCACCGAGCCGGCCACCGCGTTGATCCCGCCGGTGACCAGCGCACCGGTCAACTGGCCCAGGCAGGGCAGCAGAAGAAAGGGGAACGCCAGCCCGCCGACCAGTGCGCCCACGTAGTCGGCGGCGAACAGATCGGCCACCGCGCCGCCCGCGTCCTGCCGGCGCACCCGCTGGATCAGCGTCATCAGCAGCGGCACCTCGGCGCCGATCAGCGTGCCGATCGCCAGCGAGAAGCCGACGAGCGCGGAGCGGGACTGCCCGAACCACGCGAAGCAGGCGTAGAGCGCCATCGCGGAACTGCCGCCGACCAGCGCGAGGATCGTCTCGACCACCCCGAAGCCGACCGCGGCGCGGCAGCGCAGCCGCTTGGCCAGCAGCGCGCCGACCCCCATCGCGAAGACCATCACGGAGAGTACGACCGACGCCTGGGTGACCGAGTCGCCGATCAAGTAGCTTGCCAGGGCGACCAGTTCGAGTTCGTAGACCAGACCGCAGGCCGCGCAGACGAAGACCACCGCGAGCACCAGCAGCCGGCCGAGCCCGGACGGCACCGGCAGCCGGGCCGGCGTCATGGCCTCGGGCGGCCCGAGGGCGCCGACGAGGAAAGGCTCTGGCGGGTCGATCATGACATGAACGCTACGTGACGACGAGGTGGCCCTATGTCACCCACACGAGTGCACTCTCGGTGCCGCACGCACCAGTTGACACCTCTACGACCACGGCGCAACCAGGGCCTCACGCACCACCTCCGGCGCCCTCAGGCACCCCTCAGGCCGCGACCACCGCCCGCACTCCCACCCGTGTACGGGTCGCCACCAAACGCCCCTCCTGTGGGTAGGCATGCCAGGTCCGCCAGCGCACCTGCCCCTGCTGACGCTGCGCCAGCATCGCGGTGAAGGCGTGCGGCGAGCCCGGGAAGGTGCCGGCGAGGCCGTGCGGATGCTCCGCGACCAGGGCGAGGAGCTCCTGCGCCCGCCCGGCGAACGAGCCGCGCGACAGCGTCTCGACGTGCGCGGCGAACTCGTACTCCCAGTCCCCCAGCCGCTTGGCCACGCCGAGCGGCAGCGGCGTGCTGCTGCCCGGCATACAGGCGACCGTCTCGGAACAGTTGCCGTGCTCCTCTTCCAGCAGCACCTGATGGGAAGCCCCGAGCAGCCTCAACTGCACGCGGGCGTCGTCGAGTTGGAGATTCAGTACGGCCAGGGCCGGCAGGGGTTCCCTGCCCAGGGCCCAGGCGAGATCGGATGCGCGGGTATCGGTATACGCCGTTTTCAGGGTCGTGAGCATGGGTCGGCTCCGCAAGCACGCAGTGGATGGTGGGCCGGTCCGCCCGAGAAGGATCAGGGATGCACTACTGCCTGCCGGCTCGTGCCCACGTGGGGTCCGAGAACTGGGGGATTCTCACGGGAGAGGGAATCACGAATGGCGCGCCGCCCACAGCGATTTTACCCATCTTCGCCGGGTTTCCATCCCCTAGAGGGCCATGCAGTTCACCTGTTCAACCACCAATCCCACAAAGGGCGTTGAACGTTTCACGCCATGCTCCGGACGCATATGCAAGGCAGCATGGGCGCCCCGCATGTGTGCCGCCGGAGACCGGGTACGAGCGCGACACAACGGCCATTTCCACCAGGAAAAGCGGAGTGCCCGCGACCGCGCGCGGAACCCACGCAGCGACCGTGGGCACATTCGTGCGAGTTCCCCCAGGGGTCGGTCAGGGTCACCTCAGAGCGGCCCCTCAGGAACTGCCGCAGCCGCCACCGCCGCAGGAGGAGTGCCCGCCGCAGGAATGGCCGCCGTGGTGGCCGCCGCCACCACCGCACGAGTGGTGATGGTGGTGCCCGCCGCTCGAACCGGAACCGACGTCGCCGGCCCCCGCCGCCCACCAGCTGCCGCCCCCGTCGCCACCCCTGCTCCGGGAGCCCTTGGACGCGCCGTACCCACTCCGCTTCCGGCCGGAGCCGCCCCGCGAAGCCACCCCCACCAGCCCCAGCACCACCACGCAGATCACCGCGAAAAAGAACAGGCCCATCATTCCTGCCTCACACTCCTTCCGTTCCCCCGAAGCGAGGCATCGCTCCGTCCGGCGCCGGTGCGCCGCCGCGGCGCCGTCCCGCGCCGCCGGCCGCGCTCTCCGGCGGCCTCATGGTCTGTCGTGCAGGGGCTGATGCCCCGCCCAGGAGGGCTCAAAGCACAGTTGAGGAAGTCCAGAGGTTCGGCGCAGGATGGCGCGCATGGACCGACCGCTGCTCAACCGCCGCCTCGCCGCCTTCGGCACCACGATCTTCGCCGAGATGTCGGCGCTCGCCCAACGCACCGGCTCCATCAACCTCGGCCAGGGCTTCCCGGACGCCGACGGCCCGGAGGAGGTCCGCGAAGCGGCGGTGCGCGCCCTGCGGGACGGCCGCGGCAACCAGTACCCCCCGGGCCCCGGGATCCCCGAGCTGCGCACCGCCGTCGCCGCCCACCAGCAACGCTTCTACGGGCACCTGGGGCTGTCGTACGACCCCGACACCGAGGTCCTGGTCACCGCCGGCGCCACCGAGGCCATCGCCGCCTCGCTGCTCGCCCTCCTCGAACCGGGCGACGAGGTCGTCGCCCTGGAGCCGTACTACGACTCGTACGCCGCCTGCATCGCGATGGCGGGCGGCAGCCGCGTCCCGGTGACGCTGCGCCCGTCCCCCGAGACCGGCACGTACCACCTCGATCTCGACGAGCTGCGCGACGCGGTCACCGACCGCACCCGCCTCATCCTCCTCAACACCCCGCACAACCCCACCGGCACCGTCCTGACCCGCGACGAACTCACCGCCGTCGCCGAACTGGCCGTGGAGCGCGACCTCCTGGTCGTCACGGACGAGGTCTACGAGCACCTCGTCTTCGAGGGCGAGCACCTCCCCCTCGCCTCGTTCCCCGGCATGCGCGAGCGCACCGTCACCATCGGCTCGGCCGGCAAGACCTTCTCCTTCACCGGCTGGAAGGTCGGCTGAGCTCCGCATGGCGCAGGGACCGCAAGCGCCCCGGGTGGGACGCCATGCTCAAGGAGATGGAGGAAGGCCGGATCCGCCACCTCATCGCCTACCACCCTGACCGGCTCATGCGGCAGCCGAGGGACCTCGAAGAGCTGCTGACCATCTCCGACACCAACCGCATCACCTTGCACGGCGAGGCGAACCGACGCGACCTCACCGACCCCGACGACCGGTTCATCCTCCGTATCGAGGTGGCCCATGCCTGCCGCTCCTCGGACGACACCTCACGCCGCTTGAAGGACGCGATGGACGACCGGGCCAAAGCCGGCACGCCGCACACAGGCCGCCGCCGCTACGGGTACACGAAGAACGGCCTGGAGATCATCGAGGCAGAAGCCGAGATCATCCGCGAAGTCTTCCGGCGGTTCCTCGCCGGGCAGTCACCGCGCGCCATCGCCCGCGACCTCAACGAGCGGCAGATCACGACCGCGCTGGGGAAGACGTGGGGGCCCGACACCGTACGGGCACTGATCGACTCGCGGCATGTCGTCGGTATCCGGATGTTCCGTGGTGAGGAACACGGCGTCGGCAACTGGCCCGCGATCATCGACCGGGGCCAGTGGGACGAGGCGCAGGAGAAGCGGAAGTTCCGCGCAGAGCGGTCGGCGGAGAAGAACAACCGGACGCGCTACTACATGCTGCGCAGCGTCGTCATGTGCACCTGCGGCCGGACGATGGCCGGCAACTCCGGAAGCGTGCCCGAGTACCGCTGTACCCGCCGGGTGGCCGTGGACGGTACGGCCTGCAAGCGCACGATTGCGGCGGAGCCCTTGGAGCGTTTCGCGCGTGCCGTCGCCGTCGATGTGCTGTCGAAGCTGGACATCAGCGGCCGGACGCCCGCAGCGACCACCAGGCCGACCATCGATGTGGAGGCGGACGAGAGGGACGCGCAGAAGCTCAAGGACCTGTACGCGATGTGGGACGCCGATGAGATGCCCACGCGCGAGTACCGGCAGAAACGGCGCGAGATCGAGGCACGGATGAAGGAGCGGCAGAAGCGGACCGTCGTACGGCCGGTGGCCGTCCTGGAAGGCGTCGCGGGACCGGACGCCGAAGAGAACTGGAAGCGGTTGGAGAAGGAAGAGGACTACGCCCGCATGAACGCGATCTACCGGTTCCTGTTCGGGGGCATCGTCATCGGCCCAGCGTCCGGGGTCGGCAACTTCGACACTGACCGGATCGCGATCAAGCCGAACCCCTTGGACTAGGGCGCGTATTGGGTCCTGATCAATCTGCTGGAATCGCCTCGGGGCCCGAAGCCGTCACGTGTGCCCCGACCCGCAGTCGGTCCACTCGTCACAGATTGGACCTGGAGGGCGCTTTTCTCGCATAACTACGTTCCTGGCATGCGATTTCACGTCGTCGACGCGTTCACCGACCGTGCCTTCGCCGGGAACCCGGCGGGGGTGTGTCTCCTGCCCGCCGGGCCGTGGCCGGCAGACGCCTGGATGCAGCAGGTCGCGGCCGAGATGAACCACTCAGAGACTGCGTTCGCTCTCCCACTGCCCGCCAAGGCCGAAGCTGACTGGGCCATCCGCTGGTTCACCCCGCTCGTCGAGGCCAAACTGTGCGGTCACGCCACATTGGCCACGGCGCACGTGCTGCGCACCGAGCGGGGGCTCCTCGGAGCCGTGCGGTTCAGCAGCCGGCAGCACGGCATCCTCGTCACGCACGCCGATGAGGAAGGCAGCATCACTTTGGACTTTCCGGCCGCACCCGGAACCGCAACCCCCGTGCCGGACGGGCTGCCTGAGGCATTGGCGGCCCAACCCGAGGCCACCCTCCACGCTCCAGCCCTCGGTGATCTGCTGGTGGTCCTGCCCGACGAGGCCACCGTCCGGGCTGTGACCCCGGATTGGGAAGCGGTAGCCGATCTGACCCGCCGCACGGGCCTGCGCGGCGTCATCGTCACAGGCCCCTCGGCTGAGCCCGGGCTGGAGTACGACTTCGTGTCCCGTTTCTTTGCGCCGGCCAGCGGCATCCCGGAGGACCCCGTCACGGGCAGCGCGCACACCGTGCTCGCCCCCTACTGGTCGGCTCGACTCGGCCGTGACAGGCTCACCGGCCTCCAGGCGTCCGAGCGCACGGGCCTGGTCCGCACTGCCCTGCACGGCGACCGTGTCCACCTCTCCGGAAGAGCCGTCTCGGTCATGGACGGAACCCTGCGCGCCTAAGGGATTAACGACCCTCACGGGCCGAGGAGCTGCGCAAGACGTGCCGCGCTCCTCGGCCCTATCTGTGTCGGGAACTTGGCAGCCTCCCGACGCACTGCCGCCGCCCACTTCTCTTCAGACTCGCGCGCGTAACGCTTGTGAGGCGCGGGCTTCGAGGCGGAAGGGGGCTCTGTGCGTTCCAGCGCGATGGCTGTCACTGCCATACCTCCCCTTCTGTCTTGACGCGTTCGGCAAGCTCACGGGCTTCGGTGATCTCGTGGCGGACTTGGGCGGCCAGGAGTTCTTCGCCAGGGCGGTAGCCGGAGGCGAGATAGGCCCAGGAGGATTCGGTGACGAGGGTCGTGTTCTCGTCGGGGGTGGGAAGGCCGGCATCGGTTCGGGCTTGCTCGGCCTGTGCGGTGCGCCAGGCTTTGCGTACGTCGCGCAGCGCGCCGAGGGTGGTGGAGTAGCGGCGGGATTTGGTGGAGAAGTGGCCGCGGAATCCGAGCATGTGCGCCCACTTCCAGAGCTTGAGGTCCGCGAATTCCGGGAGGTGGCCGAGGGCCCAGGCGGTGCGGATCATCTGGCGGACGTGGCGCTGTACGGGGAGGGCTTTGAGGGGTTCGGCCTGTCCGGTGCCGTCGCAGTCGGCGCACAGGTCGCGGAAGCCGTCGGGACCGCGCAGGTAGCCGCGTCCGCCGCAGGGGGCGCAGACGAGGGAGCGGTCCACGGTGCCGGAGTCTTCGGCGCTTTTGGTGGCGTACTTGGCGACGTATCCGGCAACGGCCTTGTCGGTGAGTTCGCCGTCGCCAAGTGCGGTGATCTCGCGCACGTCGAGGCGGTCGCCCCAGCGGATTTCGCGGTCTCCGGTGTGGTCGGAAGTCACCGTGAGAACGGTGTTCTCGGCAGCGTGCTCGATGGCGGCTTTGAGTGCGTCGATAGTGGCCCAGGAGGGCGGGGGCTGGTTGCTGCCTTCGGGGCCGTCGAAGCGGATGACCGCGTGGAAGTGGACGAGGCCGCGCTTTTGGTACTCGGCGACCTTGGCGAAGGAGACGCGCAGGGCGGCGTTCAGTGCCTTTTGGGTCATGCCGAGGTGGGCGGCTAGGGCGCGGCGGAGGTAGGTGGTGAAGCGTGCCCACAGGGCGCCCGCGTGGGCGTTCCAGAGCACGGCGCCTGTGTAGTCGTAGGTCGAAGAGCGGAGCGGTGTTCCCAACTCTGGTGCATCTTCGGCGTGTTGGGCTCCGCAGGCGCAGGCGCGGAGTTTGCCGCCTTCGGTGGGGCGGTTGTGGACGGAGCCGAAGGAGGGGGCGGTGAGGGTGGCGAAGACGCGGGGGTGGGTGCGGACCGTTTCGGGGACGGTCTTGCCACCGGAGAGGCCGGCCTTGATCAGGTGGTAGGTGTCGGCGGCGTAGAGGCGGGAGCATGCCGGGCAGCGGGAGGAGCGGCGGTTCCCGCAGGCGGTCAGCAGGCGTCCGGTGGGCTCGTTGGCGGTGGCGTACGAGCGCAGGACGGTGTTCGTGGTGGCGTCGAGGGTGGCGGTGTGGCCGATGAGGTTGACCGGGCGGGTGCAGCCGCGCAGGTTGCGGACCTGTTCTTGCACGCGGTCGAAGTCTTGGAGGTTGGCGAGCTCTACCAGGTCCCGCATGGCGGGGCTGACCACATGGCGCAGGTCCAGATGGCTGGTCATGGGGTGCGGGGTGTCCTTCCTGGTGTGAGGGTGGGAAGCCTCCGGTAGGACGCCTCCGGGCAGCGACCGAATGCGCAGGCGGTTGCTGCCCGGAGGCATGCCGGACCGAGCCCGGTTACGGGCAGGGCGGGGAGGGTGCCGAGAGGCCGGCAGAGGGTCAGGCCGCGTGCGCGGCGGTGGCGAGCCGGGGGCCGACGCCCAGTCGGGTCTTGAGCTGGGCGGCCGTGATGGGCTTGCCGTGTTCGGCCTGGTGGGATGCGGCGATCTCGCGCGCTTCCTCCAGCAGTGGAGCAGGCACAGAGGCCGCATCAGCAGCGGTGGCCGCTCTTGCCGGAGCAGGGGCCGGGGTCGGCGCGGGCGCGGCGACGGGAGCCGCATCGACGGGTTCCAGAGCCGGGGCAGGGGCCGGGGCCGGGGTTGTCTCGGCGGATGCCGGGGCCGTGGTGGTCACGGTGTGGAAGTGGCGCAGGAGCTGCGGGCCCACCGCTCCCCAGCCGAGGAGGAGCAGCGGTGCGACAGCGTCTACCGCAGCGCGGCCCCAGTGGTGGGCGATGAGGGGTTCGGCGATGTTGAGGGCAAGGGTCAGCAGTCCCGACAGGTGCATCAGCCGGGTGGCGGAGCGCATCTGCTCGGCCTCAACGCCGCGCAGGGAGAGGTAGCGCAGAGCCACCAAGAGGCCGACGACCGACAGGTCGACCATGGGGGCGATCAGCGGGGCGACCGGGGCGGGGACGCCCAGGCGCAGAGCCAGGGACCAGACGTTGCCGAAGGAGAAGACGAACGCCAGGGCAGCGATGATGGCCATGACCACGGTCACGGTGCGCTGTGTGATCCGGTCCTCAGACATAAGGGTTCACCTCCTTCCAAGTGCTCGCGGGGGTAGGGGCGTTGGGTCAGGCCGCTTCCGGCGTGTCGTCGTCCCCCTTGTCTAGGTCGACACCTGTGTCGAGGTAGGAGGCGGCGTAGTAGTCGAGGAGCTTTTGCGGGTCGTAGGTGTGGTGCGCGGTGGCGCCTGCGATCTCGGCGGCGTGCGTGTCATCCACGTACGGGGTGCGCAGGCGGATGAAGCCGGGGCGGCCCTGCAAGGCCATCGAGGCAACGCCGACGTAGTTGGGGTCTTGGAGGTTTACCGGGTTGGCGTCGGGCCAGTTGCGGATGTCGTCACCGAGGGCGGCCACGGAGGCTTCGGCAGTCTTCTGCGCGAAGCTCAGGCCCACCGGGCACACGTCCCGGATGAACGTGGGGATCGCGTCCCCGGTGCTCTTCTGCGTGGCGAGGATGACGAGGATGCCGACGCTGCGGCCCTTCTTGACCAGGTCCTCGACGAGGCGGGCGTTCTCCGCAGCCAGGGCAGCCAGCTTCTTGGTCTGCGCGTCGTTGCCCTTGTAGTCGCGGAAGTAGGTATGCGCCTCATCGATGATGAGCACCGTCAGCGGCCAGTTCTCCGAGGGCCCGACCTTCCACATGTTCTTCACGCCCAGCACGTCCTTGATGCTGGCCGAGCGTTCCCGGCGCAGCTTCACGAGCCGCTTGAACAGCGCGTTGGCTTCCTCCAGGTCGTCTCCGACGAAGGCGAACAGACGATGCATCAGGTCGGCGTAGTCACCTTCGTAGGCCGCGGACACCTTGCCGTCGGCTACCGCGAACTGGATCTCCGGCGAGGGTGCGCAGTCGCAGATGAACTTGTTGATCAGCGAGGTTTTCCCGTAGCCGGGCAGGCCGGCCACCGTCACACCCGGAACGTTGCTCAGCGCCACCGTCACCGGCTGGGCATACCCGTCCACGCCCAGATGCCAGGTGGCGAGATCTTCCGGAGCCTTTCCGGTGGGTACATGCTCGGTCGGGGAGGCCAAAGGATCAACGCGTACTCCCCGGATGACGACCTGGCCGGGGCCGTCGGGCGTTACGGAGACGCGGGCGCAACGCCAGGCGTCAGCCAGGTACGGGGTGGCCTTCTGGAACTCTTCCAGGCCGACCTTGGGCAGGCAGTTCGCCCGCGCCACGATCCCGAAGCGGTCCGGCTTCACCTTCAGCGCCGGGGTCAGTACCCGCGGCTTCGGCGCCTTGTTGGTTTCGGTGGTGGTCAAAGCCGCCAGCGCGGTGGGCATCTTGTCCGTGACCGACAGTCCGGCCATCTGCGCGAGACGCTTCCAGCCCCGACGCACCCGGACCGCCTGACGGATGCTGGCTCGCATCGTGCGATCCGCCGCGATGTAGCGGCCCAGCCACACGGCCGCCATGACCGCGAAGACGGTCAGTATCAACGCCACCACCACCGGGGCGTAGGCGTTGAGTTCGTTCAGTGTCATATCTACTTCCGTTCTCCGTAGAGGAAGCCCCACAGGGCCGAATCGAGGTCGCCCCAGTCGAAGTCGTTGATGACCGGGGGGAATCCGTGAGCGACCAGCACGGCCGCCACGTCATGCGTCACTTGCTCGCTGAAACGGGGGTCCGGGAGGGGGGCCGGGACCGGATAGGACCGATCCCAGCCCGGAATGAAGTCCCTCACTTGCCCTGCGCCTCGGAGGCCGGGGTGTCGATCACCAGCGCGTTGGCGCGGTAAGCGACGCCCGAGGACACCTGACCGTTGAACAAGTTGGCCCAGGGGGTAGCCATCAGGTCCACAGTCTTGACCGGCATACCGGGCTTGAGGCCGTTGGGCAGACCCGGCTGCGGAACGGTCACCTTCAGCGCCTCGGCGCGCTCACCCTCCATCAGGAAGATCATCACCGTGTACAGCGGGGCATTGGTCTCCCGGTCGAGGGCACGCTCCCCCTTCTCCTGGTCCGCCCACTTCGGCACGGGCAGAGAGCCGGACATGAGCTGGGTCTCTGCCGTCAGACCAACGCGAATCGTCGTGCGAGCCATGTGCTGCTCCCTTTCGTTCGGCGCCGCCGTGTGCAGCGCTTGATGACTCCATTGATACATAGCCTAGCTAGCCCAGTCAAGTCACCGAGCTAGAGATGCGTCAGCTAGCCCTGTTATTGCATGGCGTTCCCTGGGTTAGCAGGGCTAACGCGGGCTACCCTGAGAGGCATGACGCCAGCGAGCCAGCACGACCCACGCCCGCCCTACCAGCAGGCAGCCGACGCCATCCGGCGCGATATTGAGACCGGCAGACTCAAGGCCGGCGAGCAGCTGCCCTCACACAGCAAGCTGCAAGAGAGGTTCAACATCGCCAACATGACAGCGCGCTCCGCGCTGCGCGTGCTGCGTGAAGAGGGGCTGATCTACACCGTGCAGGGGCGCGGCAGTTACGTAGCCGACCAGCCCGGCGGGCACCGCAGCGACGCCGACGCGGCCGAGGGAATTGAGCAGAAGGCGGAGGCGGGGGCGGACCCGGAAGACAGCCAAGCCGCCGGATCCATCCCCGAGGCGCTCCACGCCCTTAACGAACAGCTGCGCACCCTCAACGCCGAAGTTCAGGGCCTACGCAAGGAAGTGGACGAGCTGAAGGCCGAGCGAAAGCAGCGCTAGGCCGGCCCCCGGTTCTTCCGCAGCTCCGCCACGTCTTCCCGTACCGCCCGTATTTCCTCACTCAGACGCCCCGCCATCGCGGTCATCTCCCGGATCAGGGCGAATACATCTGCCCCCTGCCCGGCCGCCGAGGTCTTCAGTTCGTTCTCGTTCATCGTGTGCATCCCCGTCTTACGCGTCATTTCGCTTGCACCCCAGTCAGCTCTAGCGCCCTTACCGCCCCGCTTACCGAATCGGCCCGCACTGGTAACGGAAGCGGCACAACCGCCCCGGCAAGGCCCGCGGTAAGCCCCCAGAAGGCGAAGCAAGCAGCGCAGTAAGGCACCGAAGAGACACGGCAAGCGCGGCTCCACTCACCAGAGGCCGCCGGCCAGCCGAAGCAACCAGCGCCACCTTCCAGGCACTCGCCACCACCGTGCACGCGATACGCAGCGATCACAGCGGCACTTCCCGCCCTGCGGGCCACGCCCCTCCAGAATCCCGCCCCACGGCGAAGCGATCCGCTTACGCGTCCTGCCTGGTGCACGGCACACCGCCTCCATCCGTTCGCCGCAAGGCCATTCGCCCCGCGCTGGTAGCCACAAGGATCCGGAGAAAGGCCGGTTTCGCTAACCGGCGTTTCCGTGTTACCTTCCGCCGCCATTTCGCACCTGCCCTCCCATCGAGCACGCACCCGCACCGGACCGCCCGGCGGGACCATCACCAGACCAGCCGTCCCCGGATTTCCTCAGTCCGTCATCCCGTGCCAAAATCCCGCCTCCTTCCATGCGGCCGCAGCACACCACGCCAACCGGACACCTTCCCGAACGCGCCCCATGTTCCGGACGAACGCCGGTTTGGCCAGGCCGGACTTTTCTGCTAGAAACCCGCCGCCACACACGACCCGCGCCACCTCCTGTCGTTCGCTCGGGGCACTCCAACAGGATCCGGAAAAACGGTGGTTGGCCAAAAGCCGTTCTCGTGCTATGTGGCCCCGCCATCTCCGGAAACAGGCAGGAGCGGGGATCACCCATAGAGGTGTCGAAAGCAGCGACGGTGTGACACCACCGCTCAGCGACCCAGGTCACCGAAACGCCTCCCCTCTCATTCACGTGCCGGACCACCCGGCGCAAGCGCCAGCTGATCACCGAAAGCGGACACCACCGCATCCATACAGAGAAGGGATCGGCCAGGCCCCGGATGTGACAGCCAGGGCCGGACTTCTTTCGAAGCGCCCCGTATCGCCAGACTGGACACCTCAACTGTGGATAACTTTTCGGCGCTTCCGAAGCCGAGGCCCAGGGACACAGCCACGAATGCGAGCAGCGCAAAACCCGTGCGACACCACGCCGAACGCCGCTTTCATCCTGTGCAGAAACCCGCGGACATCTCGAACCACGCCCTCTTGAAATCGGCATGTCGGAACTCTGAACCGGCCAGCCTGTGGACAGAGTTCGGCGATCTGCGAGACGAACCCGAATGAATCGCCACGATCTAGGGCATGCAGGGGTGCGAGCGACATGGACGAGGGGACAGTGCTAGGACGCTTCGCAGCAGCGGCCAAGGAGGAGTAGCAGCCGAGCTGTTCAAAGTTTCCTTACTGGATCAAGGCGGCCCGCTACGCGGACCGCGCGCGCTGGCGGCCGAAGGCCGCCGACGCTCCTGTCT
>NZ_JBNHIN010000002.1:383003-411127 GCF_050054615.1 Streptomyces sp. YGL11-2 | reverse complement strand
TCCCGCGACGGGGCCCGTTCGTCTGGCCGCCCCCCCCCCCCCGACGCTCCTGTCTACCGCCCCGCTCTCGGCACCCCCCGGCAGCTCAGCGCGCAGGGACAGACAAGCGATCCGGCAGAACCCAGGAAGCAACCCAATCAGCCCGCAACAGCACTTCCGGGCCGACACCACGACAGCACCCCGCGCAGCCACCACGACCAGACGCACGCGACCAGCAGCCCAGACCACGCCGAACCCGCGGGGACCTCTCACAGTCAGGTCGGCACCCCAGGCTCCACGCCGTCAAGGCCCGAAGCGCGCGAAACCTGGGGCACCCATGGACGTCCCACCCGGGCCCCGACGACAGCGAAGTGGAGAGGAAACCGAGGGGGACGCACCTGCGCCAACGACCGACCACGCCGACCGACACCGCGCCGGCCACAGGATTCGCCCATGCGGCTCCACGACAGACCGCCGCAACGGCCGGGACACGACCCCTAGGCCGTTGGGGCGAGCATCTGCCCCTGTCGCAGCCAGTCGATGCCCTGAACTGCTCAGGGCGCAGGACGGGTCCCGGACGTCCACTCGTTCGCGACGACCAAGGACACAGCGTGTCGCTAAGCGCCTGCGTCATATTTCGCATTAGTCTCATATGACTGTAAGAAGTCGCTATATCACGGATTACATCCGTTCGACAACCGGAGGAGAAATGCGCAAGCTTCAGAAGGCCACCGTCGTGGCCGTCGTACTCGGCAGCTTCGGCTTCCTCGGCGCCGGCACCGCCTACGCCGACGGCGGGAAGGGAGGCGGGAGGGGCGGCACCGACATCGGCATCAAGCAGGGCAGCCAGTGCCGGTCGCACGACTTGAACGTCGACGTCCTCGGCGAGGTCGGGATCCTCAACGGCCTGCTGGGCAACGCGCTCGGCGGCGAAGGCTCCGCGGGTGCGCAGAGCACCCGGGTGGGCTCGGACGTGGGCTGCGACAACAGCGCCGACGTCAAGGGAGGCAAGGGAGGCGGGGAAGGCAGGGAATGACACCGGGGCCCAGCCTCCGCGCCACAGTCCGGGCCGGGACACGACCCCCGCCGTGACGTCAATGGATAGCGTGGCTGGGCACGGTGGGCGGGTGCCGTCCACACGTGACGGGTGATCGTCACAGCGCGGGCGCATCGTGGCTGACTTTCGTGGGCTGCGGCACCGACCACCAACAAAACTCCCAAGCCTGGCAAACATTGCGTCTCTCCATAGGACGAGCCAACTCAACTATCCGGCACGGGCATCGCCCACTACGAGAGCACGACAACAACCCCGGTACCATCGGCACCAGGGTTCTGATCAGGAACTCTCCAACCGGACCGCCCGCGCGCTGCCAGGCTCAGGGGGCGGTCCGGCTCTCACTTGTCACTGTCGGCCGGCATCCCGGCCCGGCGATCAGCCAGCAACCCCCCGCCCGACCACCGTGACGTTGCACAGCTCGCGATACAGACGCGACGCGAGTACCGCGCGAAGATTCGGGTCACCCACAGGGCAGAGGGCATCGTGCTCCCCCACCGACCAGCCGTCGGAAGTCAGCATGTAAGGCGCACCGGAGTAGCCCCAGATGCGTGGTGCGCGGACCCGCAGAGCAAGAAACTCGGTGTTGCGCAGGTGGGGACATTCGGCAATGGCCACTCGGGCGTGCACTTCACACAGCGGAGGCATAGCCGTCACAGACCGCTCCGGCCAGGTCGGCGGGTCGTGCTCCTTGCGCCAATCCAAAAACAGCCAGCCGTCCTCGTTCCGGGAAACCGATTCACCGCAGACCTGGCACTTCATCCACCGCATGGCGTCGTACTGACGCCCAGGGTGCATGGAGTCGTACTCGGGTCGCCCTACACCAGGCTGATAGATCATCCGCCCCCACAGCACTCCATCACGCCCGACGCGGTCTGACGACCGCTCATCCTTGTAGCCGAGCTTCGGCCCAAGCGAGTCCCACTTCACATCCAACATGTCTTCGAATCCGGCCAGTTCAGCCGACCACGAGACGACATACGGCACCACCGTAGGCTTACGCACCGGGCACTCAGCCACTCTCGAACTCCTCACCATCAGACTCCCCGTGCCCCTCGTTCCGGCCGCCCTGAGAAGGCTCACGTTCAAGCAGGCCCCGCGCCTCCAGTGCCGGCCTCAACAGCCCCAAGGCGTCCAGCAATTCGATGCAGTCACCGCGATCTTTCGCGAAGCGGGATACCAAATTCGTTACCGCCTCCACTTCAGCGCCCGTGGCCCTGTCAGCCATGGGCAGGTAATCGGGCGGCACACGCTTTCTGTTCGTGCGATTTCGCGGACGGCTACTCACTGGCCCTCACCAAAGACGGACTGACATCCCCGAAGCCGTCCCATACAGCAGACGCAGCCTGAGAGCCGGCATCCGGGCGGGAGACCGGAACCGCAGAACCCTGTGCCTCAAGCGCCTCGCCAACCACCAGGGCAAGCGGCGTCAGCCCCAACACGCCCAACAACGCCACCGCGAGCCCAGGACGCGACGGCCTCTCCCGTGCATGGCGACCACTCACCGCGCACCCCCACCACCGGCCACCGCACTCAACGGCGCCCAGGTGAAGAACAACTGCGCACCATGACGCCCGAGGTAATCCAGCTCCGGATTCCGCAGCTCCGACACCGGCGACACAGCATTCGGCCACCGCGTCAGGACGGCACCGATCTCACCGCGCTCAGCCATCTCCCGCACCCGCAACCACCCCGAGCGCCGGCACGGATTCGGCTCACCGTAGGGATCAGAGATCTGCGCCTTGATGCGCAAGCCGTGCTTCTCGGCGAAGCTGTGCCCCTCCTCAACGGCCCGCTGCTCAGCCAGGCCGAGAGGCTGGCCGCTACGGGTCGCGCAGACGTAGAGCACCGCGTCCATGCCGCATGTCGTTGCCATGGAAGTACCTCCTGGAAGCGAGGAGTGGGAAGCGGTGCCATCCCCCACGGGGGGATGGGGAGGGGGACGGAACCACTGCCCCTTACTCAAACGGCTTTCAGGGGCTGGCGATTAGGGCGATGCGCCAGGCTTCACGCAGCCACCCCTAGGGCGATTTGACTGTGAGGCTATGAGAGCGACGCGCAACCAGGCTCTGACGGACTGGATGGCTGAACACAAGCACAGCTCCAACTCCCTTGCGGATGCCGTTAATCAGGCCATTGGGGAGCTCACTGGGCGTACAGGCGGGTTCGATGGCTCATCGGTACGGGACTGGAAGGCAGGCCGTGTCAGATGGCCAAAATCCGTCACCCGCGCCGCACTGGAACGAGTTACCGGCCTACCAGCCACGGCTTTAGGGTTCGTTCCACGAAGCCGGCAATCGTCTACCCCAGCGCCAGAGGAGGACCCCATGAAACGCCGCAACTTCCTCGCCGTGGCGGTAGCCGCTTCGACTACGCCAAGCCGGCGCATCGGCACATCCGATGTTGAACGCTTGAATCAGCGGTTTGCAGACATCATCGCCAGCGACCACCGACACGGCGGTCAACTCGCCGTCGAGCACCAGGCCGCCGCTCTCTCCGATGAGGCACTGGCTCTCCAGCAATCAGGGATTGCCAGTCAACGGGTACGCAGTCACCTTTATGCATCTGCCGCCGCTTTCGCCTCTTCAGCAATGTGGGCCGCAATCGATGGACACCGCTTCGCCGAAGCACAGCAGCATCTCGACCGTGCTTCCAGCCTCGCGACTCTGTCGGGGGACCAGGCGATCCCATTCCGTATCTGGTCGCATGCCGGAACTCTCTACCGGCACATGGGGCGCCCGGCCGAAGGTCTCACAGCGAACGACGTTGCCCGCAACCTGCCCATCACTCGCCGCGACCCAATGTTCGCGTCACTTGGTCATGCTCGACATGCAGCTATCCAGGGTGCGGCTGGCGACCGAGCAGGCGTAAGGCGATCCCTCGGGCACGCCGAGGACGCGCTCGCCCGTGCCCGCGATGACATGCCCCGACCGGTGTGGCTGAAGGCGTTCTACGGCCCATCGGAGCTGGACAGTCTTGGTCTCGCCGCCAATCTTGCTCTCGGAGACTGGGAGGAGGCCGAGGCCCGCGCGCACCGCAGCATGGCCGCTCTCCTTCCGCACATGCACCGCTCGCTCGCCATCACGACAGCGAGGCTGGCACGCGCCCAGCTTGGCCAGCGCGACGTCGAGCCGGCGGTGAAGACAGCGATGCGCATTCCCCGAGATGCTGTCCAACATCCGCGGGTGGCCGGAATGCTCAAAAGGTTCAGCGAGGACCTACGCAAGGCCGCACCCCACAGTGCCCACCTGCGCACTTGGTCGCAATACCAACGAGAGGCCCTTACATGAACGTCGACACCATCACCTTGCGCCGCTTCACCGAGCTGGGCAGCGCCCGGCAAACCCTGATCGACTTGTACGCGAACGTAAGGGCCGAACTGCTGCATCTGCCGAACTACAAGGTCAGCACCTTCGCCGAGCGCATTGACCGCCACGGATCAGAACCAGGGTGGGAAGCCGTTATCGCCTACGCAAGCGGCGAACCAATCGGCTACGCCTATGCCAACACGATTGAACGGGGCAACCGGTGGTGGGAACGACTGGCGTCTCCGGCCCCGGAGGAGTACACCAGCGGGCCAACTACCGCCATCAAGGAGATCGGTGTTGTTCAGCCATGGCGGGGCAAGGGAATCGCCCTGCGGATGCACGAGCACCTGCTTGAAGCACGTCCCGAGCGCTTCACCACACTGCTGGTGAACGGTAAGGCCGGGGGCGGGAAGGTCCAAGCGCTGTACGAAGGGTGGGGTTACGTCGTGATCGGCGAGCAGCAGCCGCTATCGCCGGACGCGCCACAGCTGACCTGTATGGGAAGGCCGGCTGCCATCCCTTTGTAAGGCCGACGACGCTCGCTCCCGCTTCCGGCAAGGAAGCGGGAGCGCAGTGTTCAAGCAGGCTACTCCGAGAGCCTGTGGGTAGTTTCGGCCCCCATACCGGGGAGAGCCATTGACGGCTGTCGGTGAAGAGGCCACCAGAGCGGCGAGCCTCTCCGATCTGCTCATCGCACCCCCTCACAGCATGTGATGGTACGTCACATATAAGACACCGCCTCAAAGTTGCCAGCGCATGGGGAGCCCTCAGGGGGCTTGGGGTGGTGTCCCGTCGCGTCGCCGAATGGAGTGAACCCGTGGCCGCGGGCGATTGTCGCCGCGGATGCGGGAGAGGGAGGGCGAGGGATTGTTGCATTCCCCCAGGTCAGCCCCGAGTGATTTCGATGGCGAGCGTTCTACCAACGTTGCCCGAGGTCACGGTGAGCATCCCGGCACCCTAACCCGCCACCCGTCGGCCGAGCCCACCCCGTTTGCGACGAGACGGGCGGGGTCTCACCGCCCCGGCGCGTCACCGGTCGATCGCGGGACTTCTCCGATTAGCCTTTCGTCACTCTATGAAGTCAACCGACTTCAGAGCGCGCCAAAACTCCCCCTTGGAGATGACATGCACAAGCTTCGTAAGGCCGCCACCGCAGCCGCCATCCTGGGCGGCGTCGGCCTCCTCGGCACCGGCACCTCCCACGCCGACAGCGGCATGTTCGACATCAAGCAGTCCAGTGCGTGCCTTACGCAGGCACTGCCCGTCGACGCCCTCGGCGCGGTCGGGGTCGGCGGCGGCCTCCAGTCCACCCACCTGCTTCCGAGTGTGGGGTGCAGCAACACCGTCGGCAAGTGAGGGCATCCATCCGGGGGGCGGCACCACTCCACTTTCGTCGGGCCGCCCCGCCCGCTACGACCACCCCGACGCGGTCCGGCTCGACGAGGAGGTCCAGCAGGAGTACGTCCGGCGCTACGGCGACGGCGACCTCACCCCGCTCGGCCCCCATACGTTCGCCCCGCCGCACGGCATCTACCTGATTGCGTACGAGTCCGGCCGGACTTCTGGCCGCCGCAGGGAGCCTTGGTGATGCAGCCAGGCCGCGCCTTCCACTCCTTCTGGCTCGCCACCACCCAGCTCCAGCGCGGCAAGGTCGAGAAGGCATGTCACACCGCCACGGTGGCGCTGGAGACCGCCACAGCAGTGGATTCAGAACGCATCACAGGGCATCTGCGCGAGTTCCACCAGCGCCTGGCCCCGTTCCGCAAGGAGCCCGCAGCCATCGCGTTCGAAGCGAAGCTACGGGCCACACTGCGGTGACCGTCAGCGAATCGATTCGTCCATCAGCACGTACAGCAGGCCGACGAGTGAGCCACTGCTGACGATCTCCCGGCGGTCGATCATGGCTCGCACCCGATCCAGCGGTACCCACTCGATGCGGTCGGACTCGTTCTTCTCGGTCGGTGCGCCGATGTGGGTAGCGCCGTCCGCCCGGAATACGTAGTGCTGCGAATCCGTGATGCCGTTCGCAGGCTCGGCGTAGATCAACGGCTTCATCGGACCAGGCCGCCAGCCGGTCTCTTCCTCCACCTCACGGGCAGCAGCCGCGTCGGGTGACTCACCCTCCTCTATGAGCCCCATGGGCAGTTCCCAGGCCCACGAGTCGGTGATGAAGCGGTGCCGCCACATCATGAGGACTTCACGCTGATCATTCACCACGGCCGCCACGGCGAGGTGCCGCAGCCGCACGACGTGGTGTTCCCAGCGCCGGCCGTCCGGCTGCTCAACATCAACAAGGCACAGGTTCACCCATGGGTTGGTGTAGATCTGCCGCTCGCCGTAGGTCTTCCACTGCATGCTCGACCGCCCCTCTCGCCTGGTGGCCCCACCATCTCAGACGCACTCAGAGTGGCTCGTGCCGGCGCATTCAGCCGTCCGGCGGATGCTTGGTCGCGGGCAGCCTCACGCGCTGTCAGCGTGGACGAGGTATCCGGATACCGGCGGCTCGTCGGTCCACGAGCGGTTCGACCAGACGGAGACGTGCAATGAAGATCACGCTCGTGGACGAGCACTTCATGAAGGCCCGATGGGACGACATCGAGTCGGCACTGCGCCATACATTTCAAGATTCGCAGTTCAACGACGAGGGGTACACGGTCGACAACCCTGTGGACTTCACGCGTTCCGCGATCGAGGGCGGACTCGGCCCCGACGTCAAGCACCTGGTGGCACTCGACGAGTCAGGAAACGTGATGGGGGGCTTCTTCTGCATCCCGACGGAACGGAAAGAAGGACAGGAAGCTACCGACCTTGGCTGGTTCTTCGCCGTTCCGGAAGTCGACCGCAATACCCGGCGGGAGATGATCGACACCTTCCTGGAGCGGGTGTTCCAAGTACTGCGCGACGCGGGATTCAAGCGGATCGAGTCAAATATGGGCACCTCGGCCGGTGCGAAGTCACTTAGCCGCCGCTACGGCTTCGTCCACGCGCCCACCGCCGAGTGGTCGAATCGTTGGATCCGAGAACTGTGACTCCCCTCGCTCCCCGGGCACCGAAGGTTGCTTGCCAGCCAACCGGGTGATGATGCGGACGCGTTCACTGCCGCGTTGCACGGTCCGGAGGGCGGATGACGGCGAGCTGATGTGCACAACACAACGCGCAGATGCCCCATGCACAACTGCCGCGCCCCGGAGCAAGCGCGCTCCGGGGCGCGGCGGTTGCGTCAGCGGACGCCCAGGACGCTCAGGACGCCCCGGCCGCCCAATCAGCCCCGGCCGCCCCGTCCGGCCGGGTCCGTCACGACGGTGCCGGAGATGCTGCCCGTGGCGTTCTGGGCGATGCTGGCGATGTTCTTCTGGTTGTCGATGAAGATGTTCGTGCGGCAACCGCCTCCGGGTGTGAGGGTCGGCAGCAGGCTCAAAAAGCTGGATGACGGCGCGCAGTGAATGTGCTGACCGAAGTACTCGCCACCCTGGCCCCCGGCGCTGGCCGTGCCTGCCGCCGACAGCAGCAGCGCACCGGTCCCGAGGGTGCCCGCGACCACACGCGTTGTCTTACCCACGACGGAACGTCCTTCCTGTCCTGGTCCCGGTCTGCGCCGGGATCACCGCGCTAACGAAGCAGTAACTCCGTGATCACGCTGCGCTACTCCGTCGTGATGACGACGCCCGGAGTTGAACACTGTCCTTGTCGGCAGTTTGGGCGCAGGTGAGGCGGCGTGGCGAGGCTGGTGTCCCTGCGGAGGCAGGTCGAGCGACTGGCAGCCCGCCCCCACCGGACACGCCTCAGGAGTGGGGCGCTGCACGGGTCCCTCTGGCGCCAGCAAGCCCTCCGGCCCGGGTGAGCCATGAGGCCCCTAAGAGCTGTCCGATTGGTCGCGGTGACAGGATTTCGACCGGGGCGAATCCGATGCGAGCCACCGATTCAGCCTGTCACGATCAGCTACCGGCTGTGACCACTGCGATGTCAGGCACAGCCGGGTCAGGAGGGCCGATCGGACAGTCAAGCGCACCGGTCAGGCACACCCCGGCCACCCCTCCGAGCTAACGGACATGCGTTTGATTCATTCACGCAAATGGCACAAAAGGCTTAAAATACATATCGGTAACCGCTCCCTGGATGAGGAGCCTGTAGGGAGCATTCGAGCGGCAGAGCCATCGTGGGGACAATGGTTCTGCCGCTCTCGTTCAGACCTGCCCTGATGCGGGGGAAGCAGGGCCTCCCACGCATCTGATGCCGTGGGAGGCCCTTGCTGGTGCCGGCGACATTGGCGCGTCACTCAGGGGGTACTCGTCCTTCTCGCTGCCCGGTCGGCGGCCGTGCCGGTACCCGCCGGTTCCATTCCGGCCGAGGTCGCTTGCACTCATCCGTTCATGGTCTCCACGCGGACACCTAGGTTCGCCAGGGACGTCCGGATGAACCGAGCTGTCTCGGCGCTACGAGTGAGGCGTTCCCAGTTCACGATGCGCACTGTGTCATTGCGTTGGACCCTATCCACCAACTCTAGCCATCCAGAGCCTGGCGGATCTGTGGAGACAAGAGAGTCAGAGAAGACGTGGGTGCAACCTGATGCGATCAGCTCGGCAGCCTGGTCGTCACTCTCCGCGGAGTCAGTCTTCGAGTATCCGTAGACGGTCATATGCCGACCGTACTTGCGGCCATCAGGAGAGTTGCCTGATTTGCGAGGAATTTGCGTGGTCTGGCATGACAGCAACCGACGCTCCCGCCTCCCCGCCAACTGGCCTCCGTCGCCTGTCCGTCCTGAAGCGGGATGGCTTCCAGTGCGTGGCCGACCTACGGGACACGGGGAACGGTGCACGGCGCCAGCCACGGACGTGGACCACGTCGTCCCGGGCGACGACCACGACCCGACGAACCTTCAGTCCCTGTGTCGTTGGCATCACGCGCGGAAGTCCAGCGCGGAGGGCGCGGGGGGCTCGGGTGCGGCGTCCGTCGCGGCGGAGGCCGGAGCGGTCACATCCGGGGGGCTGTGACCTCCCTGTCTCAAGAGCCGAAAGTTCAAGCTTCTTTGTCCGCAGGCCCCTCGGTGTTCTTGGCGGACTGGTGGGAGACAGGGCCCTCGGGGAGCAATCCGCGCATGGCTTGTCGATCACGGTCCTTGTCTTCGGGCGTTGTGCGCTTGGCGTTGTCCGCCGACGCTTCGTCAGCCTTGTCGGGCTTGAAGAGGCGTTGCAGTCGGTGTGCGGATTCGGAGGCGTCTGGAGTCTGCGGTTCTTCGGTCATCCTGTTGTGCCTCCGCTCTTCACGTGCAGTTGCTCCCCGCCTCCAGGGTTCACAGAGGCGGGGAGAGCGCACCGGAGAATTGTGCGTACTGGCCAGCCTTGCGGTATTTGAGGCGCTCGGCATCTTCGAGCACCGTCCTCGTGGGCCGTTCGTGTGCGGCGCGGCGGCGCGGCGGAGGCGGCGGAGGCGGCGCGGCGGAGGCGGGTGTCCAGGCGGATGCCGGCGGAACGCACCTGGGGAGCTGCGATGACGGTGGGGCGATGAGGACAGTCGTCACGCGCTGGTGAATCCCCGCTTCCGGGGCCTCGGGTTCCGACGGATCTCGGAGGCGGGGATAGCGCGCGAGCCCACGGCAAGGTCACGGTGCCGGTCTGCGTCCGGCCGACCCGAGACGACCACGACCGGTAATTCCTACTGACGTACTTACAGATCATCCGAACGAGTTGTCCTGGGCGGTTCTGCCACTCCCGTGAGCCCACGGCACAAGGATTTCGCTCCGTACCAAGAGTGCGGCTTCCGTGGCAGCACGCCTCCGCGGAGGCCAAGAGCAAGGAGTTCCATGTCTCACGAATGGACGCGCCGCGTCGCCTCAGTGACCGCATCGGCAGCCCTGCTGTCGGCAGCGGCAGCAGCAGCCGGTAGCGCAGCGTTCGCCGCACCAGCCCACCCGCACGGCGCACCGGCCGCGCACCGACACACGGTCGGCGGCGACCAGGGCAAGCACAAGGGCGAAGAGGTCAAGGGCGACCACGGCCGTCATCTGCACCTCGGCTGGGACAAGGGCGTCGACAAGAAGCACGATCGCTGGGACGCCCAGCACAAGGTGTGGCAGCGCTGGGACACCGACTCCCGCAGCTACGCGCAGTGGGACGAGCACGCCCACTGCTGGAAGCGCCACAAGGGCGGCCACTGGCAGCGCTGGGACCTCAAGCACCGCACCTGGAAGTAACCGGTCCGCGGTTCCCGAAGGGGTGACGTGATACACGCCGGTCCGCCGTCTCTTCCCGGGCGGCGGACCTCACACCCGACTGAAGTGTCCGTTTCACCCTAGGGGTGACCCAAGCCGCAATGAGCCGACTGCGGCACGACAGCGGTAGTCTTCCTAAGCAATTCTACGTACCAACGCCAACCAGGAACATCCCTGGCTGCGGCTGCCTTGGCGGCAACGACAACACCCAGCGGCCGACATTGGCGGACGGGTCAGCGAACCAGGCGTAGGCGCCGCACAACTCTATCCAAAGCTACGGCTCATGAGTGTGCCTTGAGAGCGGTAGAGATTTTCTCCCTGATCTCTCTTGTTCCTGCGACGACAGAGATGGGACTTCCAGCGTTCAGCGGTTTGACTACGTTCAACGACCCCCGATATTTCGAGGTCCCGGAGATGTGCGGGGCGAAGAATTTCACGACCATCGCATCTTTTCCGCACGAAATAGATGCCCAAGTTCCACCCGAACCCGTGGCTGAAGAATTCAGGTAAGGGCCGAAGGGGAGGTGCTTGTCTCCTTGATTGCTATCTTTCGGCCATGCGGTGAGCAGGTAGATCGAAAGATGCCTCTCGTCTCCCTCGCGGGTCGTCGCCAGGCCACACTTCTGCCCTGCTGTATAGATGATGATTCGGTCGGGTCCGTTACGGACTTCTCCGATCACCCTCCGCTTTTCCGGGCCGATCGAGCCGTCCTGCTCGGATAGTGGGTCATCTGCCAGGTTGACCACTGGAAGCTGAAGTAGACGTGACGGCTCGGTGGAGGAGGGAAGGGCAGAAGGAACGCTTCCGCCCTTCCCTGATGTGCATGCGACGCACGCGAGCAAGAGAGCAGAGCCGATGACCGTATGCCGGGTCAGGCGCTTCATCGACGAACCCCCATTGCGCTAGACGTCAGGTCAGCTTGACCAGGACTGGAAGCATACCCCGGTGGGCTTCATTACAAATCCAGCCTTGCCGAACGTCGTGACCGTGTACTGGTCGTAAGTGGGATGTGCCACAATAAACCCGGTCTTGCCCGCGGGTACGTCGTAGCGATGCTCGTCCTTAACGGTGACTGAATCCTCTACCGAGAATCCCAACTTGGCGGAGAGGTCATCATTCGACAGGCCGAACTCGCCGTTAAGTGCGGTCTTAACGGACTTTTCAACGGTCATGACCAGGGTGCCCTTGCCCTGACCGCTTGTCTTGTCAAGCGTGTCGGTGCCGCAGACCTCTACCGGGCCGGAGATCTGGTTGTCGGGAGACGACTTCAGACCTGCCAACGATTGCTTCGGCATCTGCTTCGGAACATTGCGCTTGACGACCGTATGGGCGTCGGGCTTGAAGAAACCCTTAGCGATTGCAGTGCCCGGCTTGGCTTGCTGATTGGCAGCCGCTTTCTGAGGGGCGGCGATAGCCGTTCCGCTCGCGAAAGTGCTCAGCAACGTGACAGCAGCGGCTATACCAATACCTGTTGCGCGCTTCAAAATTCCCCCAAATCATCTATATGCCGTGGTCAGGCGGCAAATCGAAACTACATGCGCGATCCGGTTGCCGTCAAAGACGTGAACCCGCAGGGTGGAAGTTCGGGCTTTATTGATCCTGTGGGCGGCATGACTGGGTTTATCCATGGAAACGAGACACGCCTGCGACACTTGAATTAATAGAGCTATGCCCTATATATCCATTATTTCGGTTTACTGTATGGGTTCGCTAGAACCGAATGGCCGACAGAACGCGAGCGAACCTCGTCGAGCACCAGGCCGAAAGGGGCGCCTCATCGAGGTAATCCACGGGCGTACCGGCGTGGCGGTGTCCCTCGTCGATGCCACTGCTCTGCCCGTCGAGTACGGCCGCAGCGCCTACACCGACACAGCCAGCCCTCGATCAGCGCGCGCCGATCATCTGGTCAACGGCCTTGCGGATCGAGTCCTCACGCTTACAGATCGAGAACCGGACCAGCCACGCCGGAGCGTCCGCGCTCAGGTAGAACGCCGAGGTGGGGATGGCCACCACACCCGCGCGCTCCGGCAGGTCCCGGCAGAACTGGACGCCGTCCGAGTAGCCCCAGGGTCGTACGTCCGCCTGTACGAAGTAACCCGCGTCCGCGCGGAAGGGTCGCAGCCCGGCGCGCGTCAGGCCGTCGCTCAGCAGATCCCGGTTCAGCCTCAGAGTGTCCCGCAGACCCGCCGCCCACTCCTCCACGGAGCCGAGGGCCCGTGCCAGGGCTTCCTGATACGGGGTGCCCGAGGCGTACGTGAGGAACTGTTTCGCGGAGCTCACGGCGGCCACGAGCGCAGCCGGCCCACAGACCCAACCAACCTTCCAGCCCGTGACGTTGAAGGTCTTGCCCGCCGAGGAGACGATCAGCGTCCGCTCCCGCATCCCCGGCAGCGTCGCAATGGGCAGATGCCGCGCACCGTCGTTGTAGACGAGGTGTTCGTACACCTCATCCGTGACGACCGTCAGCGCGTGCTCGCGGCAGATATCGGCGATCGCTCCCAGCTCGTCCGCCGTGAACACCTTGCCCGTGGGGTTGTGCGGGGAGTTCAGCAACAGCACCCGCGTACGCGGCGTCACGGCGGCCCGCAGCGCGTCAGCGTCCAGAGCGAACCCGTCGCCGTCGAGGACCAGGGGGACGCCGACGAGCCGGGCACCAGCCAGCCGGGCATCCGCCGCGTACGCGTCGTAACAGGGATCGAAGGCGATGATCTCGTCACCCGGATCGCAGAGCGCGAGCAGGGCCGCGGCGAGTGCTTCCGTCGCGCCCGTCGTGACCAGAACCTCGCCGGCGGCCCGGTAGTCGAGACCGTACCGCCGGAGCTGATGAGCGGCGACCGCCTCACGCAGTGCCGGGAAGCCGACAGCGGGCGGGTACTGGTTGCTGCCCGACAGCACCGCGTCCGCCACGTCTTTGAGCAGAGCGGCCGGGCTGTCCAGCTCCGGGACTCCCTGCCCGAGGTTCACGGCTCCGGTGCGCCGTGCCAGCTCCGTCATCTCCGTGAAGATCGAGGTACCCATGCCCCGCACCCGCGCCGCGGGATTCCAGGCCGCCGAGCCCACAGCCCCGCGAACATCAGCCGTCTCGCTCGTAACCATGCAGTCCCGCTTTCCCGAGTACATCAACCAGGAGATTCGGCCCTCACGATAGGCGTGCACCGGGGAGACTGGGCTGCGGATGGGCAAAGCCAAGCCATCCCCCGAGGTCAGCGGGCCCTCGCCGATGTGTGTATCAGCAGGGGTTGACCTGGGTCACCGCGTCCCCCGAGCTGACCGCGGCCGTCCGCTCCGCCAAGCAGTTCCTCACCTACGTCTCGGCCGGCCCCTTCCAGTACGCCGTCGCCGAGGCCCTCGCCCTGCCCGACGGCTACTTCACCGCCCTGCGCGACGACCTCCGCGCCAAGCGCGACATCCTCGCCGGCGGCCTCACCGACGCCGGCTTCCGGGTCTTCCGGCCGGCCGGCACGTACTTCATCACCACCGACATCCGCCCGCTGGGCGAGCAGGACGGCTTCGCCTTCTGCCGCACCCTGCCCGAACGCGCCGGCGTGGTCGCCATCCCGAACGCCGTCTTCTACGACCACCAGGACCAGGGCGCCCCGTTCGTGCGCTTCGCCTTCTGCAAGAGCACCGCGACCTTGGAGGAGGCGGTGGGGCGGCTGAAGCGGCTCTGAGACCGCGGGCCTCCGAGGAGGGGGCCGCCACCCGTTCGGGCGGCTGCGGTCGCGGGCGGGGGCGGGGCGCGGGGAGTCTGGGTGCGGACCCGGCCCCGACCCGTCGGACAGGCCCTGGCGGTCCGGTGCCCTGTCCTGCCTCCGGCGCGGAGGCGCGCCCCCGAACCGGAGGTGTTCCGTGTCCGCCGAGACCGCCGAGACACCGGAGACCGCCGAGCCACCGGGGACGCCGCGGGCGGCGGACCCGGAGGGGCGTCCGGGGCCCGTACGGGAGCGGGTGCGGGCGGGGCTGCGGCGGGCGCGGACCGCGCTCGTCCTGTTCGCCGGGATCCGGGCCGCCGGGATGCTGTGCACCGCGGTGTGGGCCTGGCACACCGGACGGCATCCGCGGACGCTGCTGGGCGCGTCCTGGGACTCCAGGTGGTATCTGAGCATCGCGCTGCACGGCTACGGGGCGCCGGCGCCGGCCGGGATGTGGCCCGATCTGCCCGTCGCGGACCTGGCGTTCTTCCCGCTGTACCCGTGGCTGGTGCGGGCGGTGGGGACGGCGGCCGTCCCGGTCGGGGCGGTGAACGCCGCCCTGCTGATCTCCTGGACGGCGGCCGGGGTGGCCGCCTGGGGGATCTACGCGGTCGGGGAGCGGCTCCACGGGCGGCGTACTGGAACCCTGCTCGTCGTCCTGTGGGCGCTGCTGCCGCAGGCCGTCATCGAGTCGCTGGCGTACACCGAGTCGCTGCTGACCGCGCTGTCCGCCTGGTCGCTGTACGCGCTGCTCACCCGGCGCTTCCTGTGGGCCGGGGTGCTGGCGGCGACGGCGGGGCTGACCCGGCCCAGCGCACTGGCCGTCGTGGCGGCGGTGGGCGCCGGGGCGGCCGCGGAGGTGTGGCGGCGGGGGAGCGGCGGAGCCGGGGAGGGGGGCGGCCGGGGGCCGGGGCTGCGGCCGGTGGCGGCCGTGCTGGTCGCGCCGGCGGGCTGGCTGGGATACGTGCTGTGGGTCGGCGCGCGGACCGGCGGCGGGCCGCTGGGGTACTTCGACGTACAGGAGCTGTGGGGCTCCCGTTTCGACTTCGGGCGCGACACACTGCAGGAGATCAGGCACCTGGTGCTCTCCGGCGCCCCGCCGGTGCACTTCATCGCGGTCGCGGTGATCGCCGTGGCACTGCTGCTGTACGCGCTGCTGGTGCTGGACCGGCCGCCGGTCGCGCTGCTCGTCTACACCACGGTCCTGGTCGCCATCGCGCTCGGCGGCACCGGCTACTTCCCGTCGAAGCCGCGCTTCCTGCTGCCGGCCTTTCCGCTGCTGCTGCCGGCGGCGCGGGCGCTGGCGCGGGCCCGGATCCGCACCGCCGTCCCGGTCGCCGGCGCGCTGGCCGCGCTCTCGCTCGGGTACGGGGTCTATCTGCTGGCGATCGCGTCGCTGCCGCTGTGACGTCGTGGCAGCGGCAGCTCCCGGGGCGCGCCTGTAACGGCGTCACAGACGTACGCGGGCCCCGGGAACCGACAACGGTCGGCTCCCGGGGCCCGCGCAGCCGGGGTGCGGGTCGGACGGGGCTCAGCCCTCGTCGTCCCCCGGCTTCTCGTCGCCTTCGATCTCGGCCTCCAGACCGAGCTGCTCGACGATCCACTTGTCGAATTCGATCGAGGCGCGGACCCAGCTGACCGTGCTCGACACGAAGTGTTCGAGCGAAACACCGGTGCCGACCAGCATCGATGCCTCACCGATCAGACGGACCGTGCCGTCGTCATGGGTGTGGGTGTACGCCTTGGGCCACAGCGTCCGGCGGTTCCAGTCGTCGATCGCCTCCAGCAGCTTCGACTTCTCGTCGATGCCGTGGGCACGGTCGTAGAACGTCCGGACGGAGAAGATCTGCTGCTCCTCCTCGCCCCGGAACATGAAGTACGTGCGGAACTGCTCCCACGGGGCGGCGAGGTCACCCTCCTCGTCGACTACGTACTTCAGCTCCATCTGGTCGAGGAGCTGCTTGACCAGGTCCTGGTCGGGCACGACGGGACCATCAGGCCCCGACGGCTGCGGTTCGGGCTGGCCCCCGAAATTCGGAATCGAGGACGGGTCGATGCTCACCGTGGAATTCCCTTCGTATGGTCTCTGCCATCCTCCCCCATATGCGCCCCGTCCTGGCAACCCCGGACCGGCAGACGCCGCGCATCCGGGGTGGCCGGAGGGCGCGGCGCCGCAGGACGGTCAGCCGGCCGGTCGAGCGGCCGCCACCGTCAGGCCCTCGCCGTCCCCGTCCACGTCCACCCGGACGGTGTCCCCGTCGAGCACCTCGCCCGCCAGGATGGCGCGCGCCAGCTGGTCGCCGATGGCCGTCTGGACCAGGCGGCGCAGCGGCCGGGCACCGTACGAGAGGTCCGGCGCCGGGGCGTCTGCGACCGGCTCCCGGCCGAGCCAGGCGAGCCAGGCCAGCGCCCGGTCGCTGACGTCCAGGGTGAGGCGGCGCTCGCTCAGCCGGTGCTGGAGGTGGCTCAGCTGGAGCTGGGCGATCCGCTGGAGCTGGTCGGTGCCGAGGGGGTGGAAGACGACCAGGTCGTCGAGGCGGTTGAGGAATTCGGGGCGGAAGGAGGCGCGGACCGCCTCCAGCACCTTCTCCTTCTTCTGCTCCTCCTTCAGGAGCGGGTCCATCAGGAAGGCGGAGCCGAGGTTGGAGGTGAGGATGAGGATGGTGTTGCGGAAGTCGACGGTGCGGCCCTGGCCGTCCGTGAGGCGGCCGTCGTCGAGCACCTGGAGCAGGATGTCGAAGACCTCGTGGTGGGCCTTCTCGACCTCGTCGAGCAGCACCACGCTGTACGGGCGGCGGCGGACCGCCTCCGTCAGCTGGCCGCCCTCCTCGTAGCCGACGTAGCCGGGCGGTGCGCCGACCAGCCGGGCCACGCTGTGCTTCTCGCCGTACTCCGACATGTCGATCCGGACCATCGCCCGCTCGTCGTCGAAGAGGAAGTCCGCCAGCGCCTTGGCCAGCTCGGTCTTGCCGACACCGGTCGGGCCGAGGAAGAGGAACGAGCCGGTGGGCCGGTCCGGGTCGGCGATACCGGCGCGGGTGCGGCGCACCGCGTCGGAGACCGCGCGCACCGCCTCGCCCTGGCCGATCAGCCGCTTGCCCAGCTCCTCCTCCATCCGCAGCAGCTTCCGGGTCTCGCCCTCCAGGAGGCGCCCGGCCGGGATGCCGGTCCAGGAGCCGACCACGTCCGCGATGTCGTCCGGGCCGACCTCCTCCTTGACCATCGGCTCCCGGGTCCCGGCGCCCTTGGCGGCCTCCTGCTCGGCCTCCGCCCGCGCGGCCTCCTCCAACTCCCGCTCCAGGGACGGGATCTCCCCGTACAGCAGCTTGGAGGCGGTGTCGAAGTCGCCGTCGCGCTGGGCGCGTTCGGCCTGGCCGCGCAGTTCGTCGAGCCGCTCCTTCAGCTCGCCGACGCGGTTGAGGCTCTGCTTCTCCTTCTCCCAGCGGGCGGTCAGACCGCGCAGGTCCTCCTCCTTGTTGGCAAGGTCCTTGCGCAGCCGCTCCAGCCGCTGCACGGAGCCGGCGTCGGTCTCGTTGCGGAGCGCCAGCTCCTCCATCTTGAGGCGGTCGACGGCACGCTGGAGCTCATCGATCTCGACGGGGGACGAGTCGATCTCCATCCGCAGCCGGGAGGCGGCCTCGTCGACCAGGTCGATGGCCTTGTCGGGGAGGAACCGGGAGGTGATGTAGCGGTCCGAGAGGGTGGCCGCGGCGACCAGCGCCGAGTCCGCGATCTGCACCTTGTGGTGGGCCTCGTAGCGGCCCTTGAGCCCGCGCAGGATCGCCACCGTGTCCTCGACGGTCGGCTCGGCGACCAGCACCTGCTGGAAGCGCCGCTCCAGCGCCGGGTCCTTCTCGATGCGCTCGCGGTACTCGTCGAGGGTGGTGGCGCCGACCATCCGCAGCTCGCCGCGGGCCAGCATCGGCTTGAGCATGTTGCCCGCGTCCATGGACGAGTCGCCGCCGGCGCCCGCGCCCACGACCGTGTGCAGCTCGTCGATGAAGGTGATGATCTGGCCGTCGCTGTCCTTGATCTCGGCCAGGACGGTCTTGAGCCGCTCCTCGAACTCACCGCGGTACTTCGCGCCGGCGACCATCGCGCCCAGGTCGAGCGCGACCAGCCGCTTGTCGCGCAGCGACTCGGGGACGTCGCCCTTGACGATGCGCTGGGCCAGCCCCTCGACGACGGCGGTCTTGCCGACACCCGGCTCGCCGATGAGGACCGGGTTGTTCTTCGTACGGCGGGACAGCACCTGCACCACCCGCCGGATCTCGTGGTCCCGGCCGATGACCGGGTCGAGCTTGCCCTCGCGGGCCGCCGCGGTGAGGTCCGTGCCGAACTTCTCCAGCGCCTTGTACGTGCCCTCCGGGTCCGGGGTGGTCACCCGCCGGCCGCCGCGGCTCGCCTCGAAGGCGGCCAGCAGCTTCTTGGCCGTGGCGCCCTGCTGCTCCAGCAGTTCGCCGGTGCGCCCGCCCTTGGCGGCGATGCCGATGAGGAGGTGCTCGGTCGAGATGTACGCGTCGCCCAGGTCCTTGGCCCGCTGGGCGGCGTCCGCGATGACGGCGAGCAGCTCGCGGTCCGGCTGCGGCGGGGCCACGGTCGAGCCCTGCACGCTGGGCAGCCCGGCGAGCTGGCGCTCGGCCCCGGAGCGCAGCGCGACGGCGTCCGCCTCGACGGCCGCCAGCAGGTCCATGATGTTGGCGTTGTCATCGGGCCGCCCCGCCAGCAGCGCGAGCAGCAGATGCGCGGACGTCATGTCCGCATGCCCGGCGGCGATCGCCCGCTCATTGGCGGCGCTCAGCGCCTCCCGGCTCTTGTTGGTCAGCTCGGCGTCCACGTCCTCGTGATCCTCCTCGTGCCCTGTGCGCTGCGCGCGCTTCTGCGTACCGATCCCGCCGCGGGGGCTAGCCCTGCTTTGGCCAACGTGCGATAAGTTGAGTCTATTCCACTCAAGGTTCCTTTCCCACCCACGGGTGAACCGACCGGACACCGCCACCGGGGCGCGCAGTCGCCCGGCAGTCTGGGAGGCATGACCGCCAAGCCCCCCCCCGCGAGACCGACGCCCAGTCCGCGATCCTGCTGGAGATCTTCCACGAGCTGGACGCGGCAGCACCCAAGTGCGTACGGGCTCAGCTCATCGAGGGCGAGATGGTGGTGACGACGGCACCGGCCGGGAACCACGAACACTGCCTCAGCAGCTTCACGGAGCAGCTGTTGCGGAACCGCCCAGATTTCGACCTATCCGCGCACAAGGGGCTGATCCTGCCGTCGTCCGGCTCGCATCCCGACAACCACGTGATCCCCGACTTGACGATCGTCGGAACCCGGGAGTTCCGGGGCACCCCGCCGTGGTGGAGACCCGGCGCGGAGCTGAAGATGGTCATCGAGGTGACGGGCGACCGGCCGGAACTCGACCGAACCGCCAAGCGCCGCAGCTATGCCCTCGGAGGCACGCCTCTCTATCTGCTGATAGACCGCGACCGAGCCACCGCCATGCTCTTCCACGAGCCCTCCGACGGCGATTTCGAATCGCACGTCACTACCCCCTTCGGCAAGCCCCTCCCCCTCCCCGCCCCCTTCTCCTTCGACCTGGAGACGGCCGACTTCCTCTGACCCTCCGGCCCCCAACTACCCTGGCCCCCATGGCCCACGACCTGAGCGCCCTCGCCCCCGAGTACCTCGCCTTCTGGGGCGAGTACTTCATGCCCACGCTGACGACCCTGCGTACGGACGGCACACCGCATGTCGTGCCGGTCGGTGTCACCTACGACGCCGGGCAGCGGATCGCGCGGATCATCACCCGCAAGGACAGCACCAAGGTCAAGAACGTCCTGGCCGCCGGAGCGGACGGGGCCACCGTGGCGGTGTGCCAGGTGGACCGCGGTCGCTGGGCGACGCTGGAGGGCACCGCCCGGGTGCGTACGGACGCCGAGTCGGTGGCCGACGCGGTGCGCCGGTACGCCGAGCGGTACGGCCGGACCCCGGAGCCCAACCCCGATCGCGTCATGATCGAGATCTCGGTGACCAAGGCCCTCGGACGGGCCTGAGAGCCCGCGGCCCAGTCCCTTTCACGAGCCCCTTCGACGAGTCCCACGCGTTCCACGAGCCCCGTTCCGGACCCGTACGCGCGCCGGGCGGCGCCGTGTCCGCGCACTGGTCCGGACCTGGCCGAAAACGAACCCTCCGGATCCGCCATCGGGCGCCTTCCTGGTACTCAGGAACGGCAGGAACGAACACCTCCGCACAACGGCGAGCGGCATCGGACCTGTCCCGGGCACAAAGACGGCAGCTGGAGGCCGCATGGCGTCGGCATCACGTATCGCGACGACCGTTCCACGCCGTCCGCGCCCCGTCCCGCCCCGGCCGTACGCCGAGAACTGCCCCCGGTGCGGCGGCCAGCTCGCCGTGAACCAGGACGGCTGGAAGATCTGCCATGCCTGCGGATACGCCTCGCCACCCGGTGCAGCCCCTCCACCGCGGGCCGTCGGCGGGAGTATCGTCGCCCCCACAGTCGCCACGCCCCGGAGGGCACGATGAACTCGGTCCGAGTGACGGCGATCGCCTGCCTGATGCCGCTGTCCGAGCTGGACGAGGATCCGTTCCTGGTCGACGACCGCAGCCAGCACGACATGTGCAAACAGTGGGCGGCAGCCCGTGATTACCACCTGACCTGCCAGCTCAGCCTGCACCAGCTGCGCGTCGACCACAACGCACTGTGGAGCGACGTCGAAGAGGGCCGGGTCGATGTGTTCGTGACGCCCAACCGCCGGGCGCTGGAGTACGCCATCGACGGGGCCGACGAGTTCGGCCGGCGGTGCGCGGCGGCGGGCGTCCGCCTGGAGACCGCCGATCTGGACGAGCCGGTCTACACGCTCGCGATGAAGTCCCATGTGCACCGGCGGCTTTCGATGCCGACCGCGGGATACAACGGCTGCTGACGACACGCGAAGGGCCGGGGTGGTCTCCCCGGCCCTTGCGCGCACGGACGAGTGGCGGTGGCGCTCCGCGCGCTACTCCGACGACCGCTTGGGCCGCCACACCACCAGCGCACTGGTCTGCTGCACGTCCTGATACGGCACCAGATCGCGGCGGTACGAGGCGTGCACCGCCGCCTCCCGCTGCCGCATCGCGCTGGCCGCGCCCTCCAGGGCGCCCTGGAGCTCGGCGACCCGCTGCTGGAGGGCCGCGACCTGGTTCTCCAGCTCGATGATGCGCTTGATGCCGGCGAGGTTGATGCCCTCCTCCTGCGACAACTGCTGGACGGTGCGCAGCAGTTCGATGTCGCGGGCGGAGTACCGGCGGCCCCGGCCGGCGGTACGGTCGGGGGAGACCAGGCCCAGGCGGTCGTACTGCCGCAGGGTCTGCGGATGCAGGCCGGAGAGCTGAGCCGCGACGGAGATGACGTACACCGGCGATTCATCGGTCAGTTCATACGGGTTACGACGCTGCCCGCCCCGGCTGTCCATCTCAAGCTCCCTTCGCGGCCTTGAACAGCTCTGCCCGCGGGTCCGGGCCCGCGGTCGCCTCGCGATAGGTCTCCAGCGACTCCCTTGCCTTGTCGCTGAGATCCCTGGGAACGATCACCTCTATGGTGACCAGCAGATCACCGCGGGTGCCGTCCTTACGGGCCGCGCCCTTGCCGCGGGCCCGCATCGTGCGTCCGTTGGGAGTGCCGGCCGGCAGCTTGAGCTTCACCGGCGGTCCGCCCAGTGTCGGCACCTTGATCTCGCCACCGAGCGCGGCCTCCGGGAAGGTGACCGGCACCGTGACGGTGAGGTTGTCGTCCTTGCGGCCGAAGACCGGGTGAGCGTCGACATGGACGACCACGTACAGATCGCCGGCCGGGCCGCCCTGTTCACCGGGAGCGCCCTTGCCGCGCAGCCGGATGCGCTGCCCGTCCGAGACGCCCGCGGGGATGCGGACCTGCATCGTGCGGGCACTGGTCGCCCGCCCGCTGCCCTTGCAGACGTCGCAGGGGTCCTGGGCGATCAGGCCGCGGCCCTTGCAGTCGGCGCACGGGTCGGTGAGCGAGAAGCCGCCGCCCGCACCCCGGCTGACCTGACCGGTGCCGACGCAGTTCGGGCAGACCCGAGGCGTACCGTTTTTGTCGCCGGTGCCCGAACACGCCTTGCAGGGCGCCTGGCTGGACATCCGCAGCGGGACCGTGGCCCCGTCGACCGCCTCGGTGAAGCTGAGCGTCACCTCGGACTCGATGTCCTGGCCGCGGCGCGGCTGCGTGCGCGTACCGGTGCCGCCGCGGTTGAACAGGCCGCCGAAGACGTCGCCGAGCCCGCCGCCGAAGCCGCCGGCGCTGCCACCCTGACCGTGCGAGCCCCCGAAGAGGTCGCCCAGGTCGAAGTTGAAGCTGCCGCCGCCTCCGGGGCCGGGCCTAAAGCCGCCGTTGCCGAACAGCGCCCGGGCCTCGTCGTACTCCTTGCGGCGCTTGGCGTCGCCCAGGATGTCGTTGGCCTCGGAGATCTCCTTGAAGCGCTCCTCGGCCTTGGCGTCGCCCTTGTTGGCGTCCGGGTGGAACTCGCGGGCCAGCTTGCGGTACGCCTTCTTGATCTCCGCTTCGGTGGCGTCCTTCGGGACGCCGAGGACCTTGTAGTAGTCCTTCTCGACGAAGTCCTTGGTGCTCATCCCCGACGTCCCTCCTTCCGCGCGGTTCTCTCTGCCGCCCTTACGTCAGCCCTCGTCCGGGCCACCGCTCTCCTCGTCCGAAGCCTTGGCACCCTTGGCGCCCTTGGCACCCTTGGGGCTCTTGGCGTCCTCGTCGGAGGCGGACTTGGCGCTCTGCGCACCCGGCTGCGGTTCGGCGACGGCGACCCGCGCGGGGCGGATCGTCCGCTCACCGATGCGATACCCGGGCTGCAGGATGGCGACGCATGTCGTCTCCGTCACGTCCGGCGCATACGAATGCATCAGCGCTTCGTGGATCGTCGGGTCGAAGGGCTCGCCCTCCTTGCCGAACTGCTGCAGACCGAGCTTGGAGGCCACGGTCTCCAGTGATTCGGCGACCGACTTGAAGCCGCCGACCAGTTCGCCGTGCTCACGGGCCCGGCCGACGTCGTCGAGCACCGGAAGGAGCTCGGACAGCAGATTCGCCGCGGCGATCTCCTTGACCGTGACCCGGTCCCGCTCCACCCGGCGGCGGTAGTTCTGGTACTCCGCCTGGAGCCGCTGGAGGTCCGCCGTGCGCTCGTTGAGCGCCGAACGCACCTGGTCCAGCTGCGCCTGGAGCGCCACGTCCTGTACGTCCCCGGCCGGGGCCGAGCCCGCCTTGTCGGCGGACTCGGCCTGCGCCGCGTCTTCGGGGGCGGCGTCGGAGGGGACGTCGGGCTTCTCGTCGAAGCCCGGGGTCTCCTCCGTCACGCCGCACCGTCCTTCTTGGGCTTCTCGTCGTCGACGATCTCGGCGTCCACGATGTGCTCCTCGGCCTTGGCCTGCTGGCCGGCCTGGGCGCCCTCGGCACCGGCCGCACCCTGCGCGGCCTGGGCGTCGGCGTACATGGCCTGACCCAGCTTCTGCGAGACGGCCGCGACCTTCTCGGTGGCGGTGCGGATCTCGGCCGTGTCCTCGCCCTTGAGCTTCTCCTTCAGCTCGCCGACGGCGGTCTCGACCTCGGTCTTCACCTCAGCGGGGACCTTGTCCTCGTTGTCCTTGAGGAACTTCTCGGTCTGGTAGACCAGCTGCTCGCCCTGGTTGCGGGTCTCGGCGGCCTCGCGGCGCTTGTGGTCCTCGTCCGCGTAGCGCTCGGCCTCCTCGCGCATCCGGTCGACCTCGTCCTTCGGCAGCGAGGAGCCGCCGGTGACGGTCATCTTCTGCTCCTTGCCGGTGCCTAGGTCCTTGGCCGTGACGTGCATGATGCCGTTGGCGTCGATGTCGAAGGAGACCTCGATCTGCGGGACACCGCGCGGGGCCGGCGGCAGACCGGTCAGCTCGAACATCCCGAGCTTCTTGTTGTACGCCGCGATCTCGCGCTCGCCCTGGTAGACCTGGATCTGCACGGACGGCTGGTTGTCCTCGGCCGTGGTGAAGATCTCCGACCGCTTGGTCGGGATGGTCGTGTTGCGCTCGATGAGCTTGGTCATGATGCCGCCCTTGGTCTCGATGCCGAGGGACAGCGGGGTGACGTCCAGCAGGAGGACGTCCTTGACCTCGCCCTTGAGGACACCGGCCTGGAGCGTGGCGCCGATGGCGACGACCTCGTCCGGGTTGACGCCCTTGTTGGCGTCCTTGCCGCCGGTCAGCTCCTTGACCAGCTCGGCGACGGCCGGCATACGGGTCGAGCCGCCGACCAGGACCACGTGGTCGATGTCGGACAGCGCGATACCGGCGTCCTTGATGACGTTGTGGAACGGGGTCTTGCAGCGGTCGAGCAGGTCCGCGGTCAGCTGCTGGAACTGGGAGCGGGTGAGCTTCTCGTCCAGGTGGAGCGGGCCCTCGGCGGAGGCGGTGATGTAGGGCAGGTTGATCGTCGTCTCGGTGGACGACGACAGCTCGATCTTCGCCTTCTCCGCGGCCTCGCGCAGGCGCTGGAGCGCCATCTTGTCCTTGGAGAGGTCGACGCCGTGGCCGTTGGCGAACTGCTTGACCAGGTAGTCGACGACGCGCTGGTCCCAGTCGTCACCACCGAGGTGGTTGTCGCCGTTGGTGGCCTTCACCTCGACGACGCCGTCGCCGATCTCCAGCAGCGAGACGTCGAAGGTGCCGCCACCGAGGTCGAAGACCAGAATGGTCTGGTCATCCTTCTCCAGGCCGTAGGCCAGGGCGGCGGCGGTCGGCTCGTTGACGATCCGCAGGACGTTGAGACCCGCGATCTCGCCGGCCTCCTTGGTGGCCTGGCGCTCGGAGTCGTTGAAGTAGGCGGGGACGGTGATGACCGCGTCCACAACCTTCTCGCCCAGGTACGCCTCGGCATCCCGCTTGAGCTTCTGCAGGATGAAGGCGCTCATCTGCTGCGGGTTGAAGTCCTTGCCGTCGATGTTGATCTTCCAGTCGGTGCCCATGTGGCGCTTGACCGACCGGATGGTCCTGTCGACGTTGGTGACCGCCTGGCGCTTCGCGACCTCGCCGACCAGCACCTCGCCGTTCTTGGCGAAGGCGACGACGGACGGCGTGGTCCTGGCGCCCTCGGCGTTGGTGATGACGGTGGGCTCACCGCCTTCGAGAACACTGACGACGGAGTTCGTCGTGCCCAGGTCGATGCCGACCGCACGTGCCATTTCGATTCCTCCAGCTGACTTGAGTGGAACAGGCTCAAGAGTGCAGCACAGGTGCAAACCTGTCAACAGAGCTGAGTCGAGCCCACTCAACTTTTATATGGCCCTTATCCTCACCGGGCCGCCACTCAAGACGCGGACCCCCGACGGAGGGTTGCCCGCGCGACACAGATCACCGGCCGGGCGGCTTCATGAGGCCCGGAATACTGGGTAACCTCAGCCGCAGACCCAAAAAGTTACTGCTTAGTAGTTCCGCTCGGATCCGGCTGATCTGGTCGCGCAGATCCCACAGATCCTTCTGATTTCGCCCGCTCTCGCAGGTTCGAGGAGCCCCCAATGCAACTCGCCGCGATCATCGTGTCGCTGGTCCTAATCGCGGTCGGCGTAGCGCTGTTCGGCCGTGCCATCCTGCAGATCTACCGCCAGCTGCGGCTCGGCCAGTCCGTCCCCGCCGGTACCCGCACCGACGAGCCCGTGCAGCGCACGGTCACGGTCGCCAAGGAGTTCGTCGGCCACACCCGGATGAACCGCTGGGGCGTCGTCGGCGTGGCGCACTGGTTCGTGGCGGTCGGCTTCCTCACCCTGCTGCTGACGATCGTCAACGCCATCGGCCAGCTCTTCAAGGCCGACTGGCTGCTGCCGTTCCTCGGCAACTGGCTGCCCTGGGAGCTCTGGGTCGAGGGCATGGGCACGCTGACGACCGTGGGCATCGTCGTCCTGATCGTCATCCGGCAGCTGAACAGGCCGGGCGGGGCGGGCCGCAAGTCCCGCTTCGCGGGCTCCAACATCGGCCAGGCGTACTTCGTCGAGGGCGTCATCCTCATCGTCGGCATCTGCATCGTGATGCTGCACGCCCTGGAGGGCGCCCAGCACGGCGTCGACCACTACGAGGCGGCGTACTTCGTCACGTACCCGGTGGTCGCGGCGCTGAAGGGGCTGAGCGTCGGCACGCTGCAGAACCTGACGTACCTCTTCGCCGGCATCAAGATCGCGACGTCCTTCATCTGGATGATCACGGTCGCCCTCAAGACCGACATGGGCGTGGCCTGGCACCGCTTCCTGGCCTTCCCCAACATCTGGTTCAAGCGCGAGGCGGACGGCGGGACGGCGCTCGGCGCGCTCCAGCCGATGACGTCGGGCGGCAAGCCGATCGACTTCGAGGACCCGGGCGAGGACGACCAGTTCGGCGTCTCCCAGATCGAGCACTTCTCCTGGAAGGGCCTGCTGGACTTCGCCACCTGCACCGAGTGCGGCCGGTGCCAGTCGCAGTGCCCCGCCTGGAACACCGGCAAGCCGCTCTCGCCGAAGCTGCTGATCATGTCGCTGCGCGACCACGCGCACGCCAAGGCGCCGTACCTGCTCGCCGGCGGCGGCAAGGACGCCGAGGGCAACGAGAAGGCGACCGAGGAGCAGCTCAAGGACGTGCCGGCCGCCGCCCTCGCGGAGGCCGAGCGCCCGCTGATCGGCACCCTCGAAGAGAACGGCGTCATCGACCCGGACGTCCTGTGGTCCTGCACCACCTGCGGCGCCTGCGTCGAGCAGTGCCCGGTCGACATCGAGCACGTCGACCACATCGTCGACATGCGCCGCTACCAGGTCATGATCGAGTCCTCGTTCCCGTCCGAGGCGGGCACGATGCTCAAGAACCTGGAGAAGAAGGGCAACCCCTGGGGCCTGGCCAAGAAGCAGCGCCTCGCGTGGACCAAGGAGGTCGACTTCGAGGTCCCGGTCGTCGGCAAGGACGTCGAGGACCTCACCGAGGTCGACTACCTCTACTGGGTCGGCTGCGCCGGCGCCCTGGAGGACCGCGCCAAGAAGACCACCAAGGCGTTCGCCGAGCTGCTGCACATCGCGGGCGTGAAGTTCGCGATCATGGGTGGCGACGAGGCGTGCACCGGTGACTCCGCCCGCCGCCTGGGCAACGAGTTCCTCTTCCAGCAGCTGGGCCAGCAGAACGTCGAGGCGCTGAACATGGCCTTCGGCGAGGACAGCGAGGACGAGTCGACGAAGAAGCCCAAGGCGTCGAAGAAGATCGTCGCGACCTGCCCGCACTGCTTCAACACCATCGCCAACGAATACCCGCAGCTGGGCGGCGAGTTCGAGGTCATCCACCACACCCAGCTGCTCCAGCACCTGATCGACGAGGGCAAGCTGATCCCCGTCACGCCGGTCGAGGGCCTGATCACGTACCACGACCCGTGCTACCTGGGCCGTCACAACAAGGTCTACACACCGCCGCGCGAGATCATCGCCAAGGTGCCGGGACTGCGCAACGAGGAGATGCACCGCCACAAGGAGCGCGGCTTCTGCTGCGGCGCCGGCGGCGCCCGGATGTGGATGGAGGAGCGAATCGGCAAGCGCATCAACAACGAGCGCGTCGACGAGGCCCTCTCTCTCAACCCCGACATCGTCTCCACCGCCTGCCCGTTCTGCCTGGTCATGCTGACCGACTCGGTCAACGGCAAGAAGAACGACGGGAAGGCCAAGGAGTCCATCCAGGTCGTCGACGTGGCCCAGCTGCTGCTGGACTCCGTCAGGACCCCGATCGACCCGCCGTCGGACGACGCCGAGTCGGCGGACGCGCCGGAGCCCGAGCCGGTGAAGTAGCACCTCGGACGCAGCGCACGGTGGCCGGCCCCGCACCCCGCGGGGCCGGCCACC